>NZ_BMOM01000003.1 GCF_014647075.1 Deinococcus aerophilus
ACCCGTCTCCTGCTCCGCCGGCTGGTCACAATATGAAAAGACTGTCTGAGACAGTCTTTTCATTTCCAAAACGGGCTCTAGAAGGAGTGTTCCGGCAAAAGGCCCCTTCCCTGTTTCTGCCGCGCAGCAGCGCCCTCAGGGCCGTCCGCTGAGGGTGATCAGGGTCGTGTCGCCCTCCTGGGCTGCGAGGTACTGCAGTTCGGGGACGCCCGCACGGCCCAGAAAAGCGGCGTAGTTGCCCGGCCCGATGTCCTCGTCCGTGATCTGCCGGTAGCCCCCCTGCCCCAGCAGCGGCACCAGGGCGCGCGGCTGCCAACCCGGCAGGCGGTACTGCTCGACCCGGCTCTCGCCCGCCCGGACCTCCTGGCGGTAGCTGCGGCTGGAGGGGCATTCGGGCTGGGCGATGTCAGGGACGGCGGCCACGTCCTTCCACAGCATGCCAGGGCGCTCGATGCAGTACAGCGCCCCCTGCCAGCGGGCCTCGCGGGCAAACCACACCCCTATGCCCACCCCCAGCAGCGCGAGCACAAGCACGCCGGCCATCACAGCGCCGGGGCGCAACCTATTCCGCAGCATGCTCAAGGGTGCTCTCGATCAGGACGGTCACGTGGTGGTCGAGCAGGCGGTAATACGCCACCCGCCCCTGCTTGCGAAAGGTCACGACCCGGCCCGCCCGCAGCAGGCGCAGCTGGTGGCTCACCGCGCTCTCGCTGAGGCCCACCACCGCTGCCAGATCGCACACGCACAGCTCGCGCGCCTTCAGAGCGCTCAGGAGCCGCAGGCGGGTGGGGTCCCCCACCAGTTTCAGCAGGGTGGTGGCCCGCTCCACGCAACTGTCTTGAGGCTGAAGCGCGCGGGCAACCTCCACCGCCCCGGGATGCACACACTTCACCTCACACGCGTCGTCCTGCGCCGGGGTCTTTCCCGGACGCCCGGGCAACTGCCGGTGCAGGACCGTCATGCGGGTCGCCCCCGACGGGACGCCAGAGAGGTCCGGGCGGGGGGGGCCACGCCCGAATCCTGCCCGCGCCAGCCCAGCAGCCGCAGCGCGTTGGCAGTCACCAGGGCCGTCGCTCCGGTATCGGCCAGAACCGCCATCCACAGGTTGGTGTAGCCCAGCAGGGTGGTGACCAGGAAAATGGCCTTGAGCCCCAGCGCGAAGGCAATGTTCCAGCGGATGTTGGTCATGGTATCGCGCGAGAGCTGCACCAGATCGGCCACGTCCGCCGCCCGGTCACGCAGCAGGGCCGCGTCGGCGGTTTCCAGGGCCACGTCGGTTCCCCCGCCCATCGCGATGCCCACATCGGCCTGGGCCAGGGCGGGCGCATCGTTGATGCCGTCGCCCACCATCGCCACGCCGCCGCGCCGTTTCAGTTCGGCAATCACGCGCAGTTTGTCCTCGGGCAGCAGCCCGGCCTGCACTTCCAGCCCCAGGCCCGAGGCGATGGCCCGGCCCGTGCGGGCATTGTCGCCGGTCAGCATGACCGTGTGAATGCCCATGGCATTCAGGCGGGCGATGGCGCTGCGGGCGTCCTCTCGCGGTTCGTCGCGGATGGCCAGCACCCCCAGCACTGCGTCCTGCGTGTGCAGCACCACCGCTGTCTTGCCCTCTTCCTCAAGGTCCGTGACCTGGTGTTGCAGGTCGCCGGGCAGGGCCACGGTGCCGGCGGCATGCTGCGGCGAGCTGATGAACAGCCGCCGGCCCTCCACCATACCGGTCACGCCCCGGCCCGCCGCCGCCCCCGCATCCGTGACAGTGGGCAGGAGAAGACCCAGGTCGCTGGCCGCATTCACCACCGCCCGGGCCAGCGGGTGCGAGCTGCCGCCTTCCACAGCGGCGGCCAGGCGCAGCACCTCCTGACGTTCCAGGCCCACCCCCAGCACATCGGTCACGTGTGGCTGGCCCCCCGTCAGCGTGCCGGTCTTGTCGAAGGCCACCGTCTTGACCGTGCCGATGGTCTCCAGCGCCGCGCCGCCCTTGATCAGCAGCCCCCGGCGCGTACCGGCACTGATCGCACTGGTGATCGCGGCAGGCACCGAGAGCACCAGGGCACACGGACAGCCGATCAACAACAACGTGATGCCGCGGTACAGCCATGGATACCACTCGGCCCCGAACAGCAGCGGCGGAACCACGGCCACCAGCCCCGAGACCAGCACCACGCCCGGCGTATAAAGGCGGCTGAAGCGGTCAATGAAGCGGGCGGTGGCGGCCTTGCTGCCCTCGGCTTCCTCGACCAGATGAATGATGCGGGCGATGGTGTTGTCGCTGGCTTCGCGGTTCACCTGAATGCGGAGCAGGCCATGGGTGTTGATGCTGCCCGCAAACACGCTGTCCCCCACCGACTTGTCCACGGGGATGCTCTCGCCCGTCACCGGGCTGTCATCCAGGCCGGAACTGCCCGCGACGATGATGCCGTCTGCCGGCACCCGCCCCCCGGGACGCACCTCCACGGTCTGCCCCATCTGCAGCGCCCGGGCAGGAACCTCGCGCGTGCCGCCCGCCTCCACGAGCAGCGCGGTCTTGGGAGTCAGCGCCGCGAGTGCCTGAATCCCCGCCCGCGCCCGACCCGCCGCCACGCCTTCGAGCAACTCCCCGATGGCGAAGAAGAACACCACCACCGCGCCCTCTGCCGCCTGACCGATCAGCACCGCGCCGACGGCCGCCAACGAGACCAGCATGTTGATAGAAAACGGATCGCCCAGCCGCGCGCTGGCCACAGCCTGCTTCAACAGGGGCCAGACTCCCAGCAGCGTGGCCGCGACGTAGCCATAGACGGCGTACTGCGGCGCGGCAAATCCCAGCCCCCAGGCCAGGACCAGCAGCACGCCCGAGAGAATCACCAGTCGGCCCTGCTTGCCGGCATACCACGGCGTTCCGGCGGGCAGAACCTCGTGAACATGCCCGGCGTGGTCATGGCCCGCATGGTCGGCAGTGAGGACGGCGGGCACCTGCAGCGTGGGCACATATCCCAGCGACCGCAGCCCCTTTTCCAGTTCCGTGCGCGGAGTCTGCGCCTCGTCCAGAGACACTTCCAGGGTCTGCCGGTTGAAACTCGCCCGCACCTCCTGCGCACCGGGCAGGCGGTCCACCATGCGCTCGACCTTCTGGACGCAGTTGGCGCAGTCCATGCCGTCCACAAAGTAGGTCAGGACGGCGGCGGAGGGGCCTGCCGAAGGAACCACGGAATCAGACATGCTTCAATATATCTGAATATCTGCTCAGACGTCCCCCGGCAGTCGGCGGATCAGCCACGCCGCGTAAAGGCCGCATAGCGCTGCAGCACGTCCCAGCCCAGCCCGGTCTGCATGATCTCGCGGGCCTGCTGCACACCCTCGCGGATGCTCCCGGCACGGCCCGCCGTTCGCAGGGCAGCCCCCGAGTTGAGCGCCACGATGTCCCGCTGCGCCGGGGTGCCCCCCCCGGTGAGCAGGGCGCGGGTGATCTCGGCGTTCTCGGCGGGGGTCCCTCCCACCAGCGCCTCGCGGGGGTGCAGGGCCAGCCCCGCTTCCTCGGGATGCAAGGTGCGGTCCCGCACCTCGCCGTCCCGCAGACCGGACACGGTATTCACGCCGCAGACCGTGAACTCGTCCAGACCGTCGCCGTAGACCACGGTGGCTCCCTTGGCACCCAGCAGCCGCAGGACCTCGGCCAGCGTGCGCGTCAGCTCGGGCTTGAAGACGCCCACGACCAGATGCGTGGCCCCGGCGGGGTTGCTCAGCGGTCCCAGGATGTTGAAGACCGTGCGGGCGGCGAGGTCCGAGCGCACGGCGGCGGCGTGCCTCAGTGCCGGGTGGTAGTTGCGGGCGAACATGAAGCCCACACCCAGCGTGTTCACGGCGTCCTCGATCACCTCGGGCGGGGCGTCCAGATTGACGCCCAGGGCCTCCAGTACATCGGCGCTGCCTGCCCGGCTGCTCGCGGCGCGGTTGCCGTGCTTGGCGACCGGCACGCCCGCTCCGGCCACCACGAAGGCGGTCGTGGTGCTGATGTTGAAGGTGTGGGCGCCGTCTCCCCCGGTGCCCACCACGTCCAGCAGCACCTCGCGCGGCGCCACGTTGACGCGCACCGCGTTTTCGCGCATGGCCTGGGCAAAGCCCGCGATTTCACCGGGCGACTCGCCGCGCACCCGCAGGGCCGCCAGCGCCGCCGCCAGACGCACGCCGCTCATCTCGCCCGCCATGACCTCGCGCATGAAGGCCGCCGCGTCGTCCTGCGACAGCACCTCACCGTTCATCAGCCGGGCGTGCATGGGGGCCGTCATGCGGTTTCCTGGGCGCCGTGGTGCCCCCTCGCCAGCGCCAGGAAGTTGCCCAGCATCTCGATTCCCGAGGCCGTGGCAATGCTCTCGGGGTGAAACTGCACGCCGTACACCGGGTACTCGCGGTGACGCAGCGCCATCACCACCTCCTCGCCGGGGTCGGTCGTCCATGCAGTGGCTTCCAGTTCGGGTGGCAGCCCCCGGACCAGCAGCGAGTGGTACCTCGTAACGCGCAGACCGTCTTCCAGGCCACCGAACAGGCCGGTGCCGTCGTGCCTCAGCGGACTGGTCTTGCCGTGAACGGGCCGCAGCGCGCGCTCCACCCGCGCCCCGAATGCCTGCCCGATGCTCTGATGCCCCAGGCATACGCCCAGCGTGGGCACGTTTGGCCCGAACTCACGAATCACGTCCACGCTCAGGCCGGCGTCCAGCGGGGTGCAGGGACCGGGCGAGACCACGATGGCGTCGGGGTCCAGCGCCCGCACCTGCTCCAGCGTGAACTCATCGTTGCGCCACACCGTCAGCCGGCAACCCAGTTCGCCGAAATACTGCACGAGGTTGTAGGTAAAGGAGTCGTAGTTGTCAATCAGGAGAAGGTGCATGGGGGCCTGCGGAGTCTGGGTCATGTTCGGGTTCCTTGCCTGCTGAAATGAATGTTCTGGACCGGGGGCCGTGCGGGGGCGTGAAGTGGGGGGACAGCCTGACGCCCTTGCTGTTGGCACCACCCCCGCATCCACCGACTCAATGCCGTCACCCTACAGTCCCCGTGCCGCCAGTTCCGCCGCCCGCATCAGCGCCGCCGCCTTGCCGCGCGTCTCCTCCTCCTCGGCGTGGGGATCGCTGTCGGCCACGACTCCGGCGCCGGCCTGGATGTGGACCCGGTTCCCGGCAATCACCATGGTCCGCAGGGTCAGCGCCATATCCAGACTGCCGTCGAAGGCGATGTAGCCGAACGCGCCGCCATAGGGACCACGCCGCACGGGTTCCAGTTCATCAATGATCTCCATGGCGCGGATCTTGGGCGCTCCCGAGACCGTGCCCATCGGCAGCACACTGGCAAGCGCATGCAGTGGGGTGCGGTCCTCACGCAGCTCTCCGCTGACGCTGGAGACGATGTGCATCACGTGGCTGTAGCGCTCGATGGAAAAGGCATTCTCCACCCGCACCGTGCCGTAGCGGCTGACCCGGCCGAGGTCGTTGCGGCCCAGATCCACAAGCATCAGGTGCTCGGCCCGCTCTTTCTCGTCGGCGAGCAGTTCCTGGGCCAGAGCCTCGTCGGCCTCGGGGGTGGCCCCGCGCCGCCGGGTCCCGGCGATGGGGCGGGTGGTGACGGTATGGCCGTCGCTCTTGAGCAGACTCTCGGGGCTGGAGGCCACCAGCGTGACCTCGCCCAGGCTGAGATAGCCCAGGTAGGGGCTGGGATTGACCCGCCGCAGGGCGCGGTACAACGCGAACGGGTGAACGGTCAGCTCGGCGCTGAAGCGCTGCGAGGGCACGACCTGAAAGATGTCCCCGGCGCGGATGTATTCCAGGCACTGCTCCACCGCAGCGTGAAAGCCCTCCGGCGTGAAGTTGCTGCCGAACTGGGGAGCCGGGGCCGGATCGCGGCCGGGCACGTCGGGAAGGGGACCGCGCAGCTTGTCCACCAGCGCGGCGACCTCCGCGTCTGCCCCGGCCTGCGTGGCGGCGGTCGCCACGGCCAGCAGGCGGTGTTGCAGGTGGTCGAACACCACCACGCCACGCGGCGCGACGAACAGCGCGTCGGGGACGCTCAGCTCATCGGGGTTGGCGTCGGGCAGGCGCTCGTAGGCGCGGATCAGGTCATAGGCCACGTAACCCACCGCGCCGCCCACAAAGGCGGGCAGGCCGGCAGGCAGCGGCAGCGGCCGGGTGGTGGCCGCGTACAGCCGGGCCAGCGGGTCGGCCTCGGGACCGTCATGGTCCCCGAACATGCCGCTGCTCACGACGTGTCCGGCGCGGCACACGAAGCGTCCCCCCTGCCCCACCCCGATGAACGAGTAACGGCCCAGACGCTCGCCCGCCTCCACGCTTTCGAGCAGGAACGAGATGTCCTCGCCCTGCGCCACCTTCAGGTAGGCGGTCACGGGCGTGTCTAGGTCGGCGTTCAGTTCCTGAACGGCCAGGGCAGTGACGGATGGGGTCTGTGAGGCAGCGGTCTGGGTCATGGCACTCCTGTACAACGGGGCAAACGGCAAAGGCACACAGAAAAAGCGCCCGGAGGCGGGGAACCCACCTGGGCGCAACGGATACCGCAAGAAGAGATCAGCGCGCTAGACCCAGGCGAAACTGGGCCACCACCACGCGCGGCGAACGGTCATGAAAACAGCATAGCGCGCGGCACGGCCAAAGGGAACGGGGGTGGGCACGCTGCCCAGGCGGCTCAGTCGCCGTCTCCGCCGCACTCACTGCCGTAATCTCCGCTGCCCCAGTCGCCGTTCACGTTCACGTCCAGAGGATCGCTGCCGCGTGCCCAGGGCCGGATCAGCGCAAAGAGGCCCACGAAAAGGGCCAGGAGAATGAGGGCAGCGACCGCCAGGGTATCCATACCCGACAGCATGCCAGACGGTTCTGGCCGCCGGTGCCTCAGATCTTCGCGGCTGGAGGGGACAACCAGGGACGCTCCTGTCCCCCTCCCACAATCCTCCTCGGCCTTCCTCAGCCCTGGCCGACGGGCTCGGGTTCTTCCTCGCCGTCTTCAAGCGGGGCGAACAGACGGTCGAGGTCGCGGGAGGTGAGCTGCGTCGCCTCGCTCAGGCCGCCGTCCAGGATGCCGCGGGCCAGGCTGGCCTTGCGCGCCTGCAGGTCCAGGATGCGCTCTTCCACGCTGCCCGCCGCGATCAGCTTGTACACGAACACCGGCTTGTCCTGCCCGATGCGGTAGGCGCGGTCGGTGGCCTGGTCCTCGGCGGCGGGGTTCCACCACGGATCGTAGTGAATCACGGTGTCGGCGGCGGTGAGGTTCAGGCCCACCCCCCCGGCCTTGAGGGTGATCAGGAACACATGCGTGTCGCCGCGCTGAAAGGCGTCGATCTGCGTCTGGCGGTTCTGGGTCTGGCCGGTAATCATGGAGTAGGGAATCTTCTGCTCCGCCAGCCACGTTTCCAGGTGCCCCAGCAGCGTGGCGAAGCCGCTGAAGATCAGCACCCGGCGGCCTTCCTCGATCATCTGCGGCAGGTTGCCCTGCAGCCAGTCGAACTTGGCGTTGCCCTGCACGCTGCGCGCCGCCTCCAGCTTGACGAGGCGGGGATCGGTGACGGCCTGGCGCAGCTTGAGCAGCGCGTCGAGGATGGCGATGGTGCTGCGTGCCAGCCCGCGCGCCTGCAACTCCTCGCGCACGCGGCTTTCCATGGTGACGCGCACGGTCTCGTACAGGTCGCGCTGGTCGCCGTCCAGGGTCACCCGCACCGGGATCTCGGTCTTGGGCGGCAGCTCCCGGGCCACGTCGCGTTTCTCGCGGCGCAGGATAAACGGGCGCACGCGGGCCGCCAGCGCGGCGCGGCGCGAGGCGTCCCCACGTTTCTCGATGGGGGTGCGGTACAGCTCGCGGAAGGTTTTCTCGTCGTGCAGCAGGCCCGGCGACAGAAAGTTGAACTGCGACCACAGCTCGCCCAGGTGGTTTTCCAGCGGCGTGCCGGTCAGGCACAGGCGGTGCCGGGCGTCCAGGCTGCCCGCCGCCTTGGCCGCCGCCGTCTTGCTGTTCTTGATGTTCTGTGCCTCGTCCAGAATCAGCAGGTGGTACCCGCAGGTACGCAGTTCTTCAAGGTCGCGCGGCAGCAGCGGGTAGGTGCTGAGGATCAGGTCGTGGTCGGGAATCGAGGAAAACAGGTGGTGGCGGTCCTTGCCGTGCAGCGTGAGCACCCGCAGTCCCGGCGCGAACTTCTCGGCCTCGGCCTGCCAGTTGCCGATCACCGAGGTCGGCGCGATGACCAGACTGGGGCGGTCGGCACGTCCCGCATCTTTCTCGATCAGCAGGTGGGCCAGGGTCTGCACGGTCTTGCCCAGCCCCATATCGTCGGCCAGGATGCCGCCCAGCTCGTACTCGCGCAGAAACTGCAGCCACGCCAGACCCTGCAGCTGGTACGGGCGCAATTCGGCGTTCAGGCCCTCCGGCGTGCCCACCGGCTGAATGCCGCCAAAGTCACGCAGCTTGCGGCCCAGTTCCAGCAGCCGCTCGGCTCCCACCCAGCGCGCCCGCAGCGATCCTTCCAGCTCGGCCAGCCGCGCCGCGTCCAGCAGGGGAAGGCGCAGCGGCCCGGCGGGCAGGTCGCGCAGGTTCAGCTCGACGAGCACGCCCAGAATGGCGCGCACCCGTCCGGCAGGCAGGGCCACCCGGCGGCCGTCACCCAGCGCGGCGAACAGCGTCTCGTCGTCCTCCAGGGCGGCCAGGGCCTCGGCGGTGAACAGTTCGGGCTGGCGGGCGATCAGGTCGGCGAGCAGCGGGATCAGGCTGACCCGCTCGCCGTCCACCACGATGCCGAGGTCGAGCGTGAACCAGCCGCCGAAGGAGTCGTCGGCCTCGCCGTACCACTCGCTGATCTCCGCGAAGTTCAGCGGAAAGTCGGGGTGCAGCTGCAGGGTGACGCCCCGGTCTTCCAGCTCGGCGCGCCCACCGCGCATGAACTCCATCCAGGACTCCTCATCGCCCAGGGTGAGCAGGTCACCCAACTCGGGAGTCAGGGCGTACTCGTCGGCAAAGGTGTCCTCCATGCGCCCAAAGCCCGCCAGCCCCACGGCCCGCGCGGCCCCACGTTCCAGCGCCGCGTCGCGCGATATGCGCGTCAGCACGCCCTCACGGTAGACGGTCGGCCCGGCCTGCTCGGTACCGCCGACCAGATCGGGCACCGGAATGCCGCCGTAGGCGTGCCTGAGCTCGGCCACCGGAAAGGTCAGGGTCTCGGGACGCAGGGTCTCGCCGGCGCGGACATACACCGTGGCGACGCGGCCCATCAGGTGCAGCTGCGGCGTGTAGGGCAGCGTCTCCTCGCGGACCTCGACGGTCTGCGGAATGGGGAGCCCCAGCCCCTGGGCGGTGATGGCGTGGGCCAGGGCGGTGGCCTGCGCGGGTTGCAGCGTGGGACCGGCGAGAAAGCGCGCGGCCTGATCGGGCGGCACGTCGGCCACCACGCGCGACAGCAGGCCCGCCTGCGGCTGCGCCGCCCACGGTTTGGGCGCGGGCAGCAGCACGGCCTCCGGCACGCCGGTCAGGTCCAGGGTGGGAGACTGCAACCCCCGGGCGTCGGAGGTCCAGGCCAGCGTGCCGTACAGGTCCGGACCACGCGTCAGTACCCCTTCGGGGCGCTCCCAGCACAGCCGTCCGGACTCCAGCAGCGACTCGATCAGCAGGTCCGCCGCCGGGTGGTCTCCCAGCGCATGCAGCAGTTCCTCGTAGCGGCCCGGTTCACGGGCCGGGGTGGTGGCGAGTTCCAGCAGCCGCAGCAGGTCGGTGTCGCGGCGCACGAAGGCGGGCGCGGTCGAGAGGCTGCGCGGCACGCTGTAGTTCTCGGTAGAGCGCAGGTCGGGCACGTCGCCGCGCACCGGCACCCGCACCAGCCGCACCGCCACGCGCCGCGCCGACACCGCGCCGTTGAGCGGCGGCAACAGGCGCAGCACGTACCTCAGCTCGAACTGCCGGCCACGGGTGGGCCCCTGCGGGGAGGTCCCGAAGCTGGCCAGCCACTGCTGCGTGCGCGCGTCGAGCGTCTCCTCGGCGGCGGCGCGCTCGGCAGGGGCCGCGTCGGGCGTCACCACCGGACGCGGCCCCTCCGGCGGATCGGTGGCGAGCACCAGCGCCGCGACGTGGCGACAACGGTAGCGCCCGCAGGTGCACGACGAGCCGAGCAACTGCGGATCGGGCGGCGGCAGCAGGTCCACCGAGGACTGGAAGGCGCTCTCCCCCTCCAGCACCGTGCCCTCGGCCCGCCAGCCCGCCTCGGTCCACTCGCGGCGCACGTCCCGCACGGCGTCCTCACGCAGCGCCAGCCCCTGCGCGGCCGTATCCAGCCCGAAGCCCGGCGGCAGACGGCTGAGTTTCACGGCCCCACCGGCCTGAGCCCGGCGCAGCCGCTCGGATCACCACAACGGAAAAACACGCCCTCTAGTCTAGCGCATGGCGCAAAAGCGCGTGAACGCAAGCGGGCGCGCGGTGGAGGCACGGTTTTGCCAGGACCTCTTTTGCTAGACTGCGGGGCGTGTATACCAACCGCCGCGCTCATTACGAGTACGAGTTGCTGGAGCGCTTCGAGGCGGGCATCAGCCTGACGGGCAGCGAAGTGAAGAGCATCCGGGCCGGGGGCGTCGATTTCCGTGACGCCTTCGCCCGGCTTGCAGGCGGCAACATCGAGCTTGAGGGCCTGTACATTCCTCCCTATACCGAGGCCACCTACAACAACCACGAGCCCCGGCGCACCCGCCGTCTGCTGCTGCACCGCGAGGAGATCACCAAGCTGCGCCGCGGACTGGAACAGAAGGGCCTGACGCTGGTCCCCACCCGGCTGTACGCCAAGGGACGCCATTTCAAGGTGGAGCTGGCCCTGGCGCGCGGCAAGAAACTGCACGACAAACGCCGCGCAGAGGCCGAGAAGACGGTCCGGCGGGAGCTGCGGGAACTGTGAGGCGCCTGCAGCTGCCCCGGCCCGCGCTGCGCCTGACCTGGCCGCTGCTCGCGGGCGCGCTGGTGATCGCCGGAATCGCGGGCGCGCAGATCACCTACGGCAAGCTCAATCTCGCTGGCCGGCAGGTGGACAGCATCGGGCTGTACGGCGCGGAATATGCCAGCGAGTCGGCGCTGGGCGAACTGGTCACGGTCACCCGCGACGGCGAGGTCGTGCGGGTCACCGGCCTGGGCCACACCCTGCTGCTGCCCATCGACGAGGACCAGCAGCGCGCCACGACCACCTTCAATACGGTGCAGCTCGACACGCAGCGCCTGCCGGGCCGGGCCGCCACGCTCGTCAACGGCAAGCTGTTCCTGCCGGTCGATATCCTGGCGCGCGGCCTGGGCGCCGAGTACCAGGCGGGCAAGCTGACCCTCAAACCCGCCGAATTGCTCGGCGTGAGCAGCCGCGCGGGGCAGTCCAGCGACCGGCTGGTGCTGGACCTCAGCCGGGACGTGCGCATCAGTGACGAGGCGCGCGGCAGCCGGGTGATCATCAGCCTGCGCGGAGTCAAGGGTGAGGCGCGCAAGTACACCACCCGCGGCGCCTTCGTGCCCGGCGCCGAGATCATCCGCGACGGAGAGAACCTGATTCTGAGCGTACCCATCACCGCCGCGAGCGGCTACCGCGTCTACAAGGTGGTCCGGGGCAGCGGCGTGCGCGTGGTGCTGGACCTGGGACCCGGCATTCCGCGCAGCAGTCCTGCGGTGCTGGAACGCGTGACCCGTCCCCTGATCGTCCTCGATCCGGCGCAGGTGCCGGGCCTGGGCCGCGACCCGACCCTGGAGGTTGCCCGCCGCGCCGCCGAACTGCTCACCGGCGCCGGCTGGCAGGTGCAGGTCACCCGCGGCACCGCCCAGTCGCTGAGCCAGAACGAGACCCTGCGGCTGGCCCGCCAGAGCGACGTGTATCTGGCGCTGGACCTGGGCCGCTTTCCCGGTTCCCCGCGCGGGGGCGTGACGGTCTACGAACAGACCGGACGCGCCGCCTCGCAGCTCGTCAATGCCGTGCGTACCGGCAACAAGCTGCCCTACGGCCCGCTGGTCGTGGGCGATACCGGCGGCACCCGCCGCCTGAGCGAGCTGCTGCGCGGCGAACTCAAGGGAGGAGGCGTGACGGCCAAACAGGAAAGCACCTCGCGCGTGCTGACGCTGGGCGAGGCTCCCCAGGCAGCGCTGCTGCTGGAACTGGGCTGGACCAGCAACTCCAGCGACCTGGCCAACCTCGCAGTGGACCGGCGCCTGCAGACCATGGCGGTGGCGGTGGCCCGCTCGGTCGCCACCTACCTGACGGCCCGCGCCAACAACAACGCCAACATCAGCGCCGTGACCGGCAACGGAGCGGCCCAGTGAGGCGGCTGTTCTCGCTGTTCAACGTGCTCAGCGCCGCGCTGCTGGTCGTGGCCGCGTTGGCGTCCCAGGCGGTGCAGAAGCCACCCACCCCCCCCAAGGCGCCCACGCTGCAGGTGGCTGAGCGCACCCCCATGAAGGTCAAGGTGTACTTCACCGATCCACAGGTGCAGGCGCTCAAGGCCGAAACCCGCACGGTGCAGGTGGCCCAGAGCAACCCGCGCGCGGTGGCCCAGGCGGCCCTGAACATCTGGGCGGCGGGGCCGGCTGGTTCGGGCCTTCTGGCGGTGGTCCCCAGGGACAAGGCCACCCCCAAGGTCTACCTGCGCGGCCTGCACTACTACGTGGACCTGCCCGCCGAGTACGCCACGCTGCGCTACGGCACCAGCGGCACGCGCATGCTGCTGTGCACGCTGACCCGCACCCTGCTCGAGACGCGCGGCGAGGACGTGACCTTCGTGCTGGACGGACAGCCGGTCGAAACCCTGGGCCAGATCGATCTGCGCGAACCGTTCACGCGCCAGGACTGCGCGGACCAGTGACCCGCCGCACACGCAGGGGCCGGGCACCGCGCCGCCTTCCCTTTCCCCGCCCCCGGTCTGCCGTGAACAGGAGCGCCGCCACCTCACCCTGAGCTGGCCACCCCCATTCCATGCTGCGCAGCATCACCCTTCAGGGCTTTAAAAGTTTTGCCGAGCGGACCCGTCTGGAGTTCGGCCCCGGCGTCAGCGCCGTGATTGGCCCCAACGGCAGCGGCAAGAGCAATGTGGTCGAGGCGATTCGCTGGGCCACCCACGGAGCGCGGGCGCGTGAATTGCGGGCTGGACGGGCCTCCGAGCTGATCTTTCACGGCAGCGGCGGCAAGGCCCCGCTGGGACTGGCCGAGGTGCAGCTGGAACTGCAGACGCCCGGAGGCCGGGTCAACCTGGCCCGCCGGATCTACCGCGACGGCACGGGAGAACAGGACCTCGGCGGTCGCCCGGCCCGCGCCCGCGACGTGCAGGCGGCGCTGCGCGGTACCGGCCTGGGTCCCGGCGGGCTGGCGGTGATCGGGCAGGGCGAGGTCAGCGGCGTGGTGGGCGCGGAGGGGCGCACCCTGCTGGGCTACGTGCAGGAGGCGGCCGGGCTGTCCCGCGCCGTGGGAGCGCGCCAGGAAACCGAGGGCCGCCTGAAGGAGGCCGACAGCCACCTGGAACGCGCGCTGCTGCTGCTGCACGAGCGCGAGGCCGCCGCCGAACGCCTGGAACGTGCCGCCCACGCGGCCCGGCGCTGGCGCGGGCTGAGTCTGCGCGCCCTGACGCTGGAAGATGCGCTGAGGCGCGAGCGTCAGGCCGCGTTGCAGCGGGAGATTGCCGGAGCGCGGGCCGAGGCGCAGACCCTGGAAGCCCGGAGCGCCGCCCTGGCCGCGCAGGTGCAGGCCGCCGCCGCCGCCGTGGACACCGCCCGTGAGGCCGCCGCCGCCGCCCGCGCCCGCCGCGACGCCCACGCGGGGGCCCTGGACGCGCTGCGCGCCGCCCGCGACGCCCACACCCAGGCCCAGCGCTACGCCGAACACCTGCAGGCCGAGGCCGCCGGATTACAGCGCGAGCTGGCCGGACTGCCCACCCAGCCGCCCAGCCAGCCCGCGCCGGATCTCGGGGCGCTGGAGGCCGCCTCCACGGGCCTGCGCACCGACGCCGAGGCCGCCGAACGCCTCGCCCGAACACTGGACGCCGAGCTGACCCGGGCGCGCGCCGCCGCCGCCCGCGCCGCCGAGGGGCTGGCCCGCGCCGACGCCAGCCGCGAGACCCTGCGTGCCGAACTGGACCGCGCTCAGGGCAATCTGGACGTGGCCGAGGAGGGGCTGCAGGCCGCGGCCGAGCGCCTTGCCCTGTCGCGCCACGCCCGCGAGCACGCCGAAACGCAGTACACCGCCCTGGCCAATCAACGCGGGGCCGCCGTGGAACACGAACGCCACCTCTCGGGCGAGCTGGCCCGCGTGAATGCCAGCGTGGCCCCCCTGAGGCGCGAGCGCGAACGCCTGGAAACCGCCCTGAACAGCTACGCCCGCTACGGTGAGGGCGCGCGCAATGCGCTGCGGCTGGAACACCCCGGCATCGTGGGCTCGGTGGCCGACCTGCTCACGGTGCCCGCCGACTACGAGACGGCCATCGGGGCCGCGCTGGGGCGGCGGCTGGAACAGGTGGTGGTGGGCCGCGCCGAGGACGCCCGCGAGCTGATCGAGGAGCTGAAACGGGCGGGCGGGCGGGCCACGTTCCTGCCGCTGGACCTGCTGCGCCCCCGCATGCGCCGCGACGGTTCCCTGCTGCGTGAGCCCGGGGTGATCGGCAATCTCGCCGACCTGTGCCCCAGCGATCCACCGCTGGTCGGGGAGGCATTGCTGGCCGACACGCTGGTCGTGCAGGACCTGCGCGCGGCCAACCGCATTGCCCGCGCCCACGCCAGCCGCCCGCGCCTGGTTACCGTGGACGGCGAACTCGTCGAACCCGGCGGAGCCATCACCGGGGGGCGCATGCGCGACAGCGGCGCGGGCATTCTTGGGGACCAGCGCCGTTTTCAGGAGCTGGACGCCGAGCTGGAGGAGGCCGACCTGCTGGGACGGCGCCTGATGGCCGAGCTGGAGCGCGTCCGGACCACGCTGTCCGACGGTGCCGGGAATCATGACCAGCTGCTCGCCGCCCGCGAACGTGCGGTGCGCGAGGAACGTGAGGCCGAACGCCGCGTCACCGAGCTGGAAGCGCAGGCCCGCAGTCTGAGCGCCCACCGCGATCGTCTGAGGGCGCGGCTGGAACCGGCGGGCGGTTCTGCGCCCCCCGAACCCACCGCCGGACATGCGCCGACCGTGACCGACCTGGAGGCGCTGGAAGCCGAGCTGCTGGCGGCCCGCCGGCAGGCTGAAGCCGGCCGCAGCGCCGAGCGTGAGGCCGCCGAGACGCTGGCCCTGGCCCGCGAGGTGGCCGCAGCGTGGCGGACCTACAGCGCGGCGCAGAGTCGCGCCGGGGACCTGCAGGCCCGGCTGGAGGCCAGCACCACCGCCGCCGCCAGCCAGGAAACCCACCTGCGGGCGGCCGCCACCGAACTTGCCCGCCGCGAGGCCGCGCTGGACACGCTGGACGAGGGCGAATTTGCCCGCGCCGAGGCCGCGCGTGAGGCCGCCACCCGGGTCTATACCACCCTGATTGGCGAGCAGAACAAAACCCGCACCCGGCTGGACGACCTGCGGCTGCTGACCGCACGGCGGGAGGGCAGTCTGGAAACGCTGCCCGACGGCTGCACGCCCCCCGGCACGCCCCGTGAATGGACGGCGGAACTGGGCCGGGCACGCACCGAACTGGAGGCGCTGGGGACCGTCAATGCCCGCGCCGAGGCCGACCACGCCGCCGAGCTGGAAATCCTGCATACCCAGCGCGCCGAGGTCCACGACGCCGGGGCCGCTGCCGCCGAACTGCGCGTCCA
This sequence comes from Deinococcus aerophilus, assembly GCF_014647075.1. Classification (NCBI taxonomy): domain Bacteria; kingdom Thermotogati; phylum Deinococcota; class Deinococci; order Deinococcales; family Deinococcaceae; genus Deinococcus; species Deinococcus aerophilus. The sequence goes on from NZ_BMOM01000003.1 coordinate 15,742, forward strand.
CCTCGCCGAGTTGGAGGAGGCCGAGGGAGCCGCCACCCGCGCCGCCTTTGCCCGGGTGAACGCCGCCTTCCGCGAGTACAGCGCCGAACTGCTGGGCGGGGTGGGAGAGCTGGAACCCGAAACCGACGCGGCGGGCCGCCTGAATGGCCTGCGCCTGGCCGTGCAACCGCGCGGCAAACGCACCCGCAGCCTTACCCTGCTGAGCGCCGGCGAACGCACCATGGCGGGGCTGGGATTTCTGTTTGCGCTGAACCATGCCGGCGGCGAGGGGCAGGGTGGGGGCGGCCTGCCCCTCGCCGTGCTGGACGAGGTAGACGCTCCGCTGGACGAGGCCAACATCCGCCGCTTCACCGCCTTTCTGGAACGCTTCAGCGCCCGCGGCGCGCAGTTTCTGCTGGTCACGCACCAGAAGGCGACCATGGAGGTCGCGAGCGCACTGTGGGGGGTCACCACCGATACCAGTGGGGCGAGCCGCGTCCTGAGCATCAAACAGCCCGAAGATGCGACGGTCCGCACCCCCGCGTCCGTCTGACCCGGTGACCCCGGAGACCGACTGGTCTGGCGCGGGCCTCTACAATGCCCCCCATGACTGACGTTTCCCCCCACCGAACCGGCGAAGTGAGGCGCGACGACCTCGTCCGCTGGCTCAATGACTACCTCAAGATCAATGCCTATCCCGACCCCAGCCTGAACGGCCTGCAGATCGAGGGAACGTCCACCGTCACGCGGGTGGCCGCCAGCGTGGACACCAGCGTCAAGACGCTGCAGCACGCGGCCGACAGCGGCGCAGACCTGCTGCTCGTGCATCACGGCCTGTTCTGGGGCGATGCGCTGGCCGTGACCGGGCCACACCGCACCCGGTTGCAGACCGCACTGTCGGCAGACCTCAACCTGTACGCCGCCCATATTCCGCTGGACGCCCACCCGGAGGTCGGCAACAACGCCATGATCGCCCGCGCGCTGTCTCTGGAAAACGCACAGCCCTTCGGAGACTGGCAGGGCCACAAGATCGGTCTGGCGGGCGAACTGCCCTTCGAGCAGAGCCTGCAGGACTTCGCCGACCGCATCCAGAAGCTGACCGGCGAGATCTGTCTGGTCCACGGCGGCGGCCAGCCCACCGTGCGCCGGGTCGGCATCCTCAGCGGCAGCGGCGCGGGCGCGGTGGCCGAGGCGGCGGCGGCGGGTCTGGACACCCTGCTCACCGGCGAACCCGAACACAAGCACTTCCATGAGTCCTTCGAGTACGGCGTGAACGTGGTTTTCGCCGGGCACTATGAAACAGAGGTCTTCGGGGTCCGCGCCCTGGCCGCCCGCATCGAGGAGGAATTCGGCTTGCCGTGGCAGTTCCTGCACCACCCCACAGGCCTGTGAAGCCGCCTGCGGCGTACCGCCCATGAGCGGCAGCGGCCTGTTCATCTCCTTCGAGGGACCGGAAGGAGCGGGCAAGAGCACCCAGATCGGCCGTCTGGGCGCTCAGCTCGGGCACGCGGGAATCCCGCATGTGCTGACGCGCGAGCCGGGAGGCACGCCGCTGGGAATGCGGGTGCGCGAGGTTCTGCTTGACCCGGCGCTGACCATAGATTCATTGCCCGAGTTCCTGCTGTACAGCGCCAGCCGCGCGCAGCTCGTGGGCAACCTGATCCGGCCAGCGCTGCGGCGCGGAGACGTGGTGGTCTGCGACCGCTACGCCGATTCCAGCATGGCCTATCAGGGCTTCGGGCGCGGCCTGGACGCCGGGCTGCTGCGTCAGATCACGCAGGCGGCGACCGGGGGGCTGACCCCCAACCTCACCGTGCTGCTGGACCTGGACCCGGCCGTGGGCCTGCAACGGGCGGCGCGGCGCGGCCAGCCCGACCGCCTGGAACGCGCCGACCTGGAGTTTCATCAGCGGCTGCGCCAGGGATTCCTGACCCTCGCCGCACAGGAACCCCAGCGCTTTTTAACCCTGGACGCCACCCGGCCCGAGGCTGAACTGGCCGCCCGAATCTGGGGGGCGGTCCAGGCGCGGCTGCCCAGCTAAACGCCGAAATCTACCGGCGCGGATTGCCGCGCCCGTTCACGGTGCCCAGGCCCGGCACCTTCACCTCGAAGACCGTACCCCAGCGTTTGCCCGTCAGCAGCAGCGTGCCGCGTTCGGGAACGTAGGCCACTCCGTTGGGAATGTCATCGAAGGTCAGCGGCTTGCCGGCGCGGGCAGCGTTGGCGCTGGCTTCACGGGTCAGGGCCGAGAGGTCCAGCCACGCGGTCACCTTGCCGCTTTGGGGATCGATGCGCGCCAGCCGGTCGGTCAGCCAGATGTTGGCGTAGACGCTGCCCTGCACATATTCCAGCTCGTTGAGGTTCTTGACCGGCTGACCCATGTCGGTCACGGTTACGCTGCGTTTCACTGCAAAGGTCTTGGGATCACGCCACACCAGCGTGGAGCTGCCGTTGCTCATGATCAGCTGCTTGCCATCGGTGGTCAACCCCCAGCCCTCTCCGCTGTAGCGGTAGCGTCCCACCTCGTTCAGGGTCGTGGCGTCGAAGGCAAAGGCCACGCCCTCCTGCCACGTCAGGTGGTAGGCCACGCCGCCCAGCACCGCGACACCCTCGCCAAAGGCCGTCGCCAGCGGTGTGGCGACCCGGTCCACCACCTTGCCGGTCTTGAGCTCCACCCGCCGCACCCCGGATTCGCCCACCAGACCGGTGCTCTCTATATATGTGCCGTCTCCCAGATACTGCAACCCCTCAGTAAAGGCGGCGCGGTCATGCGGATGGCGGGCCACCACGACCGGGGTGAGCACGGGCGGGCGGACGCTGGCGGAAGCGGGACCAGAAGGCGAGGAGGCCGGCGGCGTGGTCTGGGCAAGGGCCGCCGCACCCAGCAGACCCACAGTGATCACAAACAGAAGAGAGGGAACGCGCACACCACCCATGGTAGAGGGGAAGAGTGTTCGGTATCTGACATTGCTGATGGTGTTCTTGAGAGGACCTTTCGACACCGGCCCCCATGCGGCAAAAAGGCCCCCTTCTGAACTCAGGCTCGAACGGACGCTCCCTCGATCAACCGGGCCACCTCTGTGCGGACCTCCCCGTCCGGATCATCCAGCAGCGCCCGGAGCCGCCGTGTCTCACCCCACTGCTGCAGCGCCCAGGCTGCCGTCTGGCGCACCTCAGAGGCGGGGTCCTGGGCTCCCGCCAACAGCAGCGGCCAGCCCTGCGGCGACCGGGTATTGCCAAGCACCGTCAGGGCATTGCGGGCCATACCCTTGCGGCGCGGACGCAGAAACGCGCTGCCGGCAAACCGGCGGTTGAATTCACGCTCGCCGGTTCCAAAAAAGGCGCTGAGGTCCGGGTGGGCGAGTTCGGGATCGGGCCGCAGCAACCCGGCCAGCGGCCCCGCCTTCTGCGACCACGGGCAGACCTCGCTGCACACGTCGCAGCCGAACAGCCACTCCCCCACCCCGGATCGCAGGTCATGGGGGACGGGGCCACGGTGTTCGATGGTCAGGTAGGAGACGCAGCGCCGCGCGTCGATGGCCCGGTCATCGCCAATGGCCCCGGTGGGACACGCCGCGACACAACGAAAGCAGCGTCCGCAGCGGTCCGGATGCGCCTCGCCGGAACCCCCGGAGGGCAGGTCGGTGAGCAGCACCGCCAGCGTGACAAAGGCGCCCAGCCGGGTGCTGACCAGCATGCCCGACTTGCCCCGCCAGCCCAGAAACGCGCCCGAGGCGAACAGCCGTTCCATCACCGGACCGTGGTCCACGTACCCGCGTGCCCGCACCCCCAGCGCCGCCGCCTCGGTTTCCAGGCGGGTCAGCACCGGCTGCAGCTGGTCGTGGTAGTCGGGGGTCCAGGCGTAACGGGCCACCCGGCCCACCCGGATTCCGCCCGCCGGCACCGGCGGCTCGGCGAAGGCATGCGAAACGCCCAGCACAAGCACACTGCCCACGCCCTCCAGCCGGGACGACGGGTCGGCGCGCACCGGAAGCTGGCGCTCCAGATACGCCATGCCCGCGTGCCGGCCAGCGTCCAGCCAGCGGGCATATTCGTCCACGGCCCCGGCGGGCACCTGCGCGGCTGCCCAGCCCACCGCATCTGCCCCCAGGTGCTGGGCAAGGTCGGCCAGATGTTCGGCGGCGGAAGGGGACGCGCTCATGCGGGCGAGTATGCCGTCCCGGGCCCGCCTCAAATGGCACCTGGGCGGGTTGCGCCTGCCGGCGCTGCCGGCCACCTTGGGGCGCGCCTTCCACAGGTTCCGGTGTCCAGCGCACGCATGCGCTACGCTTCCCGGATGCCTGCTCCGTCCCCCACTTCCGCTCCTTCCCGCCTGCGCCTGCGCGTCACGGCGGCGGCAGAGGCCCATGTCCGCGCCGGACACCCCTGGGTCTATGAATCCAGCGTGCGCGAACAGAACCGCCCCGGCGAGGCCGGAGAACTCGCCGTGATCTATGACCGCCGCGACCGCTTCCTGGCCATCGGTCTCTATGATCCGCACTCGCCGCTGAGGATGCGGGTGCTGCATGCCGGGTCCCCGGTCACGCTCGACGATGCGTGGTGGGGGGCGCGGCTGGACACGGCCCTGCTCAGGCGGCAGCCGCTGCTCGACTCTGCCGGCACCGAGGCGAAGACCGACGGCTACCGGGTCCTGAACGGCGAATCCGACGGCTTTGGAGGGCTGGTGGTGGACCGCTACGCGGACGTGCTGGTGGTCAAGATCTACACTGCCGCGTGGTTTCCGCACCTGCAGCGCATGCTGGGGCTGCTCTCGGAGCGTTTTGCAGGGTTCCCGGCGGTGCTGCGCCTGAGCCGCAACATCCAGGCGGCAGCGGAAAAGGTGGGCCTCCACGACGGCCAGGTGGTGCTGGGCACGTTGCCCGACGCCCCGGTGGTCTTCCAGGAATCCGGCCTGCGCTTTGAGGCGGACGTGGTGCGCGGCCAGAAAACCGGCTTTTTTCTGGACCAGCGCGAGAACCGGCGGCGGGTCGAGCGGCTCAGCTCAGGCCGCCGGGTGCTGAATGCCTTCTCCTTCAGCGGCGGGTTCTCGCTGTACGCAGCGCGTGGCGGGGCCGCAGAGGTCGTCAGTCTGGACATCAGTGCCCACGCGCTCGCCGGGGCGACGCGCAACTTCGCCCTGAATCCGGCCCTGACCACGCCGCATGAGACGGTGCAGGCCGATGTGTTCGGGTGGCTCTCGGATACCCGGCGCACCTTTGATCTGGTGATTCTCGATCCGCCCTCGCTGGCCCGGCGCGAGGCCGAGCGGACCGGGGCCATCCGGGCCTATGGCAAGCTGGCCGCCGACGGCATCGCCCGCCTGGCACGGGGCGGGGTACTGCTCAGCGCCTCATGCTCGGCCCACGTCAGCGCCGAGGAATTCTGGGACGCCGTGCGCGGCGCGGCGCAGTCCAGCGGCCGGAAGTGGAAGGAGCTGGCGACCACCCGCCACGCCCCCGACCACCACGCGACCTTTCCCGAAGCGGAGTACCTGAAGGCCATCTACCTGCAGCTGGATTGAGGTCCGGGCCGCGGGCCTGAACCGAAAATCCCATCTTCGCCTTCTGGCGGGACCGTAACATCAGGGGGTGTCGGCGCCGCTCCGGAAAATCATTCATGTGGACATGGACGCCTTCTATGCGTCGGTGGAACAGCGTGATGACCCCCGGCTGCGGGGACGTCCGCTGGCGGTGGCGTGGGGGGGCAAGCGCAGCGTGGTGCTGACCGCGAGCTACGAGGCGCGGCCGTTTGGAGTGCGCAGCGCCATGCCGCTGTACCGGGCGTTGGAACGCTGCCCGGACCTCGTGGTGGTTCCGCCGCGCTTCGAGGCGTACCGCGAGGTCAGCACGCAGATCCGCGCCGTGTTCGCCCGCTACAGCGCGCTCGTGGAACCCCTGTCGCTGGACGAGGCCTACCTGGACGTGACCGAGCCACTGCGCGGCGGACCCAGCGCCACCCGCATCGCCCAGCACGTCCGCGCGGAGGTGCGGGCCGAGACGGGCCTGAGCGCCACCGCGGGCGTCAGCGTCAACAAGTTTCTGGCCAAGCTCGCCAGCGGCATGAACAAGCCCGACGGCCTGACCGTGGTGCTGCCCCAGCAGGTGGACGCCCTGCTGGCCTCACTGCCGGTGTCCGACTTTCACGGTATCGGCCCGGCCACCGCCGCCCGGCTGGCCGCACAGGGCATTCATACCGGAGCCGATCTGCGCGCCGTCTCGCCCGGAGCGCTGACCGCACAGTTCGGCAAGCTGGGCGGGCACTTCTGGCGCATTGCCCACGGACAGGACGACCGGCCGGTGGAGGCCGACAGGCCGCACAAGAGCATTGGGGCAGAAGAAACCTATGGCGATGACCTGAGAGGGGTAGACGCCGTGGGAGCGCGGCTGCCCCTCCTGGCCGGAGCAGTGGAGCGGCGGCTTTCGCGGGCGGGGCTGGCGGGCCGGGTGGTCGTGCTGAAGCTGAAGTTCAGCGACCGGGCCGTGATCACCCGCCGCGTCACCCTGCCCGTGCCCGTTCACGCCGCTCCCGATCTGGCCCGCGCCGCCGCGCACCTGCTCACGCCGCAGCTGCTCGCGGAGCGGGGGGTGCGCCTCGCCGGCATCACGGCGGCAGGGCTGTGCGGGGTCGGCGAGGGTGTGGGGCAGCCGGGGCTGTTCGATCCGGCGCCGCAGGATTGAGTGCCCCACCTCGCCTCAGGCACGGTTGTCTCGGGGCATACCCCCGGCAAACAGTGGCTTAAACCTCCACACCCTTCCCGGCCAAATCCAGCCAGGTGGTCAGCACGCTGTCCGGGTTCAGGCTCACCGAGTCGATGCCCTGCTCCATCAGCCAGTGGGCCAGCGCGGGGTGGTCGCTCGGGCCCTGACCGCAGATGCCGATGTACTTGCCCTGTTTCTTCGCGGCGGCAATGGCCTGCGCCATCAGCGCAAGCACGGCGGGGTCCTGCTCGTCGAACAGGTCGGCCACCAGTCCCGAGTCCCGGTCCAGTGCCAGCGTCAGCTGGGTCAGGTCGTTGCTGCCGATGGAGAAGCCGTCGAAGTGTTCGAGGAACTGCTCGGCCAGAATGGCGTTGCTGGGCACCTCGCACATCATGATGACCTTCAGGCCGTTCTCGCCGCGCTTCAGGCCGTTGCGGCCCAGAATTTCGATGATGGTCTGCGCCTCGCCCACCGTGCGGACAAAGGGAATCATGACCTGCACGTTGGTCAGGCCCATGTCGTCACGCACGGCCTTGATGGCCTCACATTCCAGCGCGAAGGCCGCCGAGAAGTCGGCGCTGCGGTAGCGGCTCGCCCCCCGGAACCCGATCATGGGATTCTCTTCTTTTGGCTCGTAAGCCGCGCCGCCGATCAGGTGCGCGTACTCGTTGCTCTTGAAGTCCGACAGGCGCACGATCACCGGCTTGGGCGCAAAGGCGGCAGCGATGTTGCCCACGCCTTCCATCAGCTTCTCGCGGAAAAAGTCGCGTGGCGAGGCGTAGCCCCGGATACGCTCCTCGATCTGGGCCCGGACGTCTTCCGGCACATCCGGGTAGTCCAGCAGAGCGCGCGGATGAATGCCGATCACGTTCGAGCAGACGAACTCCACCCGGGCCAGCCCCACACCATCGTTGGGCAGCGCCGCAAACGAGAAGGCGCGGTCCGGCGAGGCCACGTTCATCATGATCTTCATGGGCACGTCGGGCATCGAGTCCAGCTCTATGCGGTGAACCTTGAACTCGCGCTTGCCCGCGTACACATACCCGGTGTCGCCCTCGGCACACGACACGGTCACTGCCTGCCCGCTTTTTAGCTCACGGGTGGCGTTGCCGCTGCCCACCACGGCCGGAATGCCCAGTTCGCGGGCGATGATGGCCGCGTGGCAGGTGCGCCCGCCCCGGTTGGTCACGATGGCCGAGGCCCGTTTCATCACCGGTTCCCAGTCGGGGTCGGTCATGTCGGCCACCAGCACGTCGCCGTCCTGCACCGCGTCCATCTCGGAAGGGTCACGCACCACGCGCACCGTGCCGCTGCCGATGCGGTTGCCCACCGCCCGGCCCTCCACCAGCACCTCGCCCGCACCGCCGCTCATCTCGAAGCGCTCCAGTGTGCGCCCGGCGCGGCTCTGCACGGTTTCCGGGCGGGCCTGCAGAATGTAGATCTGGCCGTCGCGTCCGTCCAGGCCCCACTCGATGTCCATCGGGCGGTCGTAGTGCTGCTCGATGGCGATGCACTGCCGCGCCAGCTCGGTCAGGTCCTCGTCCGACAGGCAAAACCGCCGGGCGTCCTCCTCGGAGACGTCCACGCTGTCCACGCCGGCGCCACCCTCGGCGTAGATCATCTTGCGGGCCTTGCTGCCCAGGGTGCGGCGCAGCACGGCCTTCTTTCCGCTGCGCACCGCGGGCTTGTACACGAAGAACTCGTCCGGATTGATCGCGCCCTGGACCACCAGTTCGCCCAGCCCATACGCGGCAGTGACCAGCACGGCGTCGCGGTAGCCGCTCTCGGTGTCCAGGGTAAAGGCCACCCCCGACACGCCCAGGTCGGTGCGGACCATGCGCTGAATTCCGGCGGAGAGGGCAACCTCGGCGTGCGCGAAGTCGTGGTGCACGCGGTAACTGATGGCACGGTCGTTGTACAGGCTGGCGAACACCAGACGAACGTGGTGCAGGACGCTCTCGATGCCACGCACATTCAAGAAGGTTTCCTGCTGCCCGGCAAAACTGGCCTCGGGCAGGTCCTCGGCGGTGGCGCTGGAACGCACGGCCACATCGGGGTCCAGGCCACCCGATTCGTGGGCCATGGCCGCGTAGGCCTCGCGCAGGGCTGTTTCCAGTGCCTGGGGCAACGACGCCTGTTCCACCCAGCCCCGGATCTCCTTGCCGGCGGCGGCCAGGGCCACCACATCGTTCACGTCCAGGGCCGAGAGGCGGTCATTGATCTTTTCCTCGATGTGGTTCTCAGTCAGGAACAGCCGGAAGGCGTCCGCGGTGGTGGCAAACCCGCCCGGCACCCGCACCCCGGCCTCGCCCAGCCCGTGAATCATCTCGCCAATGGAGGCGTTCTTGCCCCCCACGGTGTCCACGTCGGTCATCCTTAGTGTTTGAAACGCACGTATCATGTCCATGTCTTTTCTCCGGTGGGCTGGGAGGTCTGCCCCCTTGGGGCGGGTGGGTTTGTGTCTGCTGGTCTCCTCCAGCTTAACGGGTCCGGCCCGCCGTGTGCTGTCTCCGCAGCCGGGACAGGGCCAGCTCGGCACCAAAGAACCGGCCCCGCCCCTGACGCGGCTGCGGACATGTCACTCTGAAGGTGTGTCCTCTCCCCGAGCTTCCGCCCGCACGGTGCTGATCGTCAGCGACCACACCGGAATCACCGCCGAGAACATCGCCCGCGCCCTCCTGGCCCATTTCCCCCAGCAACCGCTGCGCTACCTGCGCCGGCCCTTCACGGCCGACGTGAATGCGGCGCGGGCGGTGGCGCGCGAGGTCGCGGCATTGATGGAGGCAGGTGAGCGTCCAATTCTCTTCACGACCATCACCCAGCCTGCCGTGCTCGCCGAGTTGCAGACCACTCCCGTGCAGGTCTTCGATCTGCTGACCCCCGGCATCAGCGTGCTGGAGCAGGAATTCGGGCAGAAGGCGTCCGGCACGGTGGGCGGATACCACGACATGCACGATTCCGGGGCTTACCTGGGCCGCATGGAGGCGCTGGATTTTGCCCTGGCGACCGATGACGGCGTGGGCGACAAGCAGTACGGGCTGGCCGACGTGATCCTGGTGGGGGTCAGCCGGGTGGGCAAGACGCCCACCAGCCTGTTCCTGGCCCTGCAGCATGGAGTGCGCGCCAGCAACTATCCGCTGGCCGAGGACGACTTTGACCGCAACGGCCTGCCGCTGCCGCTGGAAAAGCACCGCACCAAGCTGTACGGCCTGACCATCGATCCGCGCCGGCTACACGCCATCCGCACCCAGCGCAAGGCGGGCAGCCGCTACGCCAGTCCCGAGCAGTGCGAGTTCGAGGTCCGGCGCGCCGAACGGCTGTTCCAGCGCGTCGGCCTGCCTGTGCGCGACACGACGAGCACCAGCGTGGAGGAGATCGCCGCAGGAATTCTGAGCACCCTGCGGCGGTGACCGGGCGGCCAGGGTGAACGGACGCCGAAAGGGTCCGTCACCCGCCGGCCATCACCGCCTTTCTCGGTACCGCCGGATCAGCGTGTTCGTGCTGCTGTCATGCTTCAGCTGCGGCTCCGGTCCGGTCCCCAGCTCCGGCACGATCCGTCCGGCCAGCACCTTGCCCAGTTCGACCCCCCACTGATCGAAGGAATTGATGTTCCATACCACGCCCTGCACGAAGACCTTGTGTTCGTACAGGGCAATCAGCGCGCCCAGCGTGCGCGGCGTCAGGCGGTCGGCGAGGATGGTGTTGGTCGGGCGGTTGCCCTCAAAGACGCGGTGAGGGGCCAGCGCCTCCTCCACGCCCTCGGCAAGCACGGCGTCGAGCGACTTGCCAAAGGCCAGCGCCTCGGTCTGCGCGAACACGTTGGCCATCAGGAGGTCGTGGTGCGAGGGGCCGCCGGGGGTAGGCAGCGGGTTGAGGGTCTGACAGAAACCGATGAAGTCGCAGGGAATCAGCTTGGTGCCCTGGTGGATCAGCTGATAGAAGGCGTGCTGGCCGTTGGTTCCCGGCTGACCCCAGATCACCGGACCGGTCTGGTAGTCCACCGGTTGCCCCCCCAGGGTCACGTGCTTGCCGTTGCTCTCCATGTCCAGCTGCTGCAGGTAGGCCGGAAAGTACTGCAGGTACTGGTCATACGGCAGCACCGCGTGGGACTGGGCGCCGAAAAAGTTGTTGTACCACACCCCCAGCATCGCCATCAGGACCGGCAGGTTGCCTTCCAGCGGTGCGGTGCGGAAATGCTCGTCCATCTCGTGAAAGCCTGCGAGCAGTTCAGAGAAGCCGTCCGGGCCGATGGAGAGCATCACGCTCAGGCCGATGGCGCTGTCCATGCTGTAGCGCCCGCCCACCCAGTCCCAGAAGCCGAACATATTGGCCGGGTCAATACCGAAGTTCTGCACCGCGTCGGCATTGGTGGACACCGCGACAAAGTGCCGCGCCACCGCCGCGCCGTCTTTCAGACCCGACAGCAGCCACGCGCGGGCCGAGGCCGCGTTCGCCATCGTCTCCTGGGTGGTAAAGGTCTTGCTTGACACAATGAACAGCGTTTCTTCCGGGTCCAGGTCAAGGGTCTTCTCCACCAGATCGGTGCCGTCCACATTGGACACGAACCGGACCGTCAGGTCGCGCTGGGCGTAGTGCCGGAGGGCCTTGTAGGCCATCACCGGACCCAGATCACTGCCGCCGATGCCGATGTTCACAATGTTGCGGATGGGTCTGCCCGTGAAGCCCAGCCATTGCCCGCCTCTGACGGCGCTGGCAAAGACCGCCATGCGGTCCAGGACCTCGTGGACCTCGGGCACCACATCCTGGCCGTCCACCACCACCGACGCTTCCCGGGGCTGACGCAGGGCGGTGTGCAGCACGGCCCGCTGCTCGGTGATGTTGATGCGCTCGCCGGCAAACATGGCCCGGCGCCACTCCTCCACGCCGGTTTCACGCGCCAGGTCCATCAGCAGGCTCAGCGTCTCGTCGGTCACGCGGTTCTTGCTGTAGTCCAGATACAGGCCCGCGCCCTCGGCGCTGAGCCGTTCACCCCGGCGGGAGTCGGCGGCAAACAGGTCGCCCAGCCGGGTGTCTTTCATCATGCGGTGGTGCGCGTTCAGGGCAGTCCAGGCGGACAGTTCGGTCAGGATGGGCATGGGCGGAACACCTCCACGGGAATTGGGGGGACAGAGCGGGGCCAGAAACCGTTTCCGGACGAGCATAGCGCCCGGACCCGGCGGGCCGCCCCGCCGCTGTCCACACACGGTTTTTGGGGTACTCCGCCGCGGGCCGGCGCAACTGACCGGTCCGTCAGATTGCTGTGCCAAGCCGCCGCCTACCCTGGGGGCATGACCAGAACCTACGAGGCGTCCCCGCGATGGGGTTTCCGAGGCCCTCATCCCGGCGACGCCGTGGTCGGCGCAGGACCCGGGGTCCACCACGGGCTTCAGGTCTGCCCCGAGCGGCTGGCGCTGTCCCTGCTCGCCGAGGAGCAGCGTCAGGTGCTGTCGTTGCTGGGTCGCCTGCGGCGCTCGGCCCAGACCGCGCAGGCCCAGGCGTCCCAGCACCAGACCCAGATTCGGACCCAGGCCCAGCCCCCGCAACGCCGCGCAGGCTGAGTCCCCCCTTCCGGTTCCAGCACGGCCCAGTCCTTCTTTCAACAACAGCCCTCCTTCCAGCCCAGCTCCAGCGGGGGGGGGCTGTCTTGCCCGCGGGGCGGCGGCGGAACCGGGCCGCGTTAGCCTGAGCGCCATGAGTGCCGATGGTCTGCCCGAGCGTTTTGATGTGCTGGTCCACCCTGCCGGGGAGCTGCGCGGCGAGCTGCGTGCCCAGCCCAGCAAGAACTACACCACCCGCTATCTGCTCGCGGCGGCGCTCGCGCGCGGCGAGACGCGCGTGGTGGGCGCGGCGACCAGCGAGGACGCCGCGGCGATGCTGGGCTGCCTGCAAGACTGGGGCGCGGGCGTCACGCTGTCCGGAGACGACGCCATCATCCAGGGCTTCGGCGCCTCGCCGCGCGCGGGCGTCACCCTCAACCCCGGCAACGCCGGGGCGGTGGCCCGTTTTCTGATGGGGGTGGCGGCTCTGACCCGGGACACCCTGTTCGTCACCGATTACCCCGATTCGCTGGGCCGGCGGCCTCAGGGCGACCTGCTCGACGCCCTGCAGCGCCTGGGGGCCCGGGTCAGCAGCGCGGACGGACGGTTTCCCCTGAGCGTCAGCGGGCCGGTCCAGGGAGGCCGGGTGGAAGTCAGCGCCGAGCGCTCCAGCCAGTACGCCAGCGCCCTGCTGTTTCTGGCGCCGCTGCTGCCCGGCGGGCTGGACCTGCACCTTACCGGGACCATCAAGAGCCACGCGCCGCTGCGCCAGACCCTGGATACCCTGAGCGCCTTCGGCATCTCGCATCACGCGAGCGGCGACCTGAGCCGCATCACCGTGCCGGGCGCGCAGGCCTACCGGGCGGGCCGGGTCACGGTGCCCGGCGACTACCCCGGCTCGGCCGCCGTGCTCGCGGCGGCGGCGCTGGTTCCCGGCGAGGTTCGCCTCTCGAATCTGCGCGAACACGACCTGCAGGGCGAGCGGGAGGCGGTGGCCGTGCTGCAGGAGATGGGCGCGGACCTTGTGCGCGAGGGCGACACGCTGGTCGTGCGGGGCGGAAGGCCGCTGCGGGCCGTCACGCGCGACGGGGACGGCTTCACCGACGCCGTGCAGGCCCTGAGCGCCGCCGCCGCCGTGGCGGAGGGCACCACCACCTGGGAGAACGTCTCGACCCTGCGGCTCAAGGAATGTGACCGCATCAGCGACACCCGGCACGAACTGCAGCGGCTGGGCATCGGGGCAGAAGAAACCCCGGACAGCCTGAGCATCACCGGGACCGGGCGCGTCGCCGGAGGCGTGACCGCCGACGGCCACGGCGACCACCGCATGATCATGCTGCTCACGGTCCTGGGCCTGCGCGCCGAGGCCCCGGTCCGCATCACCGGCGCACACCACATCCGCAAGAGCTATCCGCTGTTCTTCCGGCACCTGGAAACACTGGGTGCGCGTTTCGAATACCTGCCCACCGACGCCCACACCGACGCCCGGTGAGCGCTCTGCGGGCCAGCTTTAATGCTTCCTGGCCGGCATTCTCACCCGTGGATGCTCGACTGATCCATGCCTCTTTTCCGATTTGTGGTGGCCGGCGCGCTGGCCCTGGGCACTCTGGGCTGCGCACAGAATACGGGCCAGACCGGCAACTCCTCCGGTACGCCGCTGGATACCTCGGGGTTCAGCGTGCCCACGGGCTTCAAGGTCACTCCCTACGCCGAGGGATTCCAGAAACCGCGCCTGATGGTGGTGGCGAGCAACGGCGACGTGCTGCTCAGCGACACATCCGCCGGGCGGGTGTACGTTCTGCCCGACCGCAACAAAGATGGCCAGGCCGACCGCAAGGAGGTCTTTGCCAGCGGTCTTAACCAGCCGCACGGCCTCGCCATCCACGGGGGGTATCTGTATGTCGCCAATACCGACCAGGTGGTGCGCTTTCCCTACAAGGCGGGCGACCTGAAGGCCAGCGGCCCGGCAGAGAACCTCGTCAGCCTGCCCAGCGGGGGCGGGCATTCCACCCGCACCGTCGTCTTCGGGCCGGATGACCGGATGTACGTCTCGGCCGGAAGCAGCTGCAACGTCTGCGAGGAGAGTGATCCGAAGCGCGCCGCCGTCTGGGTCTATGACGCCGACGGCAAGAACGGCCAGGAGTACGCCAGCGGCCTGCGCAACGCTGTGGGTCTGGAGTGGTGGAAAGACCAGCTGTATGCCACCAACAACGGACGTGATCAGCTGGGCGACGACATTCCCCCCGAAGGCTTTTACAGGGTAGACAGCGGCAAGTTCTTCGGCTGGCCGTACTGCTACACCACCCGGCCCGGTGAGGCCCAGGTCTGGGACAAGGACTTTGGCCGCAAGAGTGCCGCCGTTTGCCAAGACGCCACCCCGGCTTTTGCCCTGACCACCGCGCACGCCGCGCCGCTGGGGCTGGCCTTCTACACCGGTCAGACCTTTCCGGAGGCATACCGGGGACAGATGTTCGTGGCGCTGCACGGCAGCTGGAACCGCAGTGAGAAGAGCGGGTACAAGGTCATCATGGTCGATCCGGCCAGCGGCAAGGTCTCGGATTTCATGACCGGATTTCTGAAGGGTCAGCAGGTCAGCGGCCGACCCGTTGACCCGGTGGTGACCCGGGACGGTGCGCTGCTGCTCTCCGATGACGGCGCGGGCAAGGTGTGGCGCATCCAGTACGTCGGCAAGTAATCCAGCACAGACGTTTTGCTCGGCCCACAGCTGCGCCGCCGAAGACCCGCCCTTACAGATACCTCAACTTCAGGCATGGTGTGGAGGACCGGGCCTAAGCCTACGGGCCCGCAGGCCTCCCCACGCAAGGAACCCCACCGAAAGTCCCCCGACCTGTGACCAGCGTCGGGGGACTTTCTACAGAATTGGCCGTTTTCACAAGGGATAAGACGGAAAGACCTCGTTGCTTCAGGCGGCCCGCGCCCCTCTGTTTACTTCTTCGGGGGCTTGCTCGGGCGCACTTCCACACGGCTGGGAAGCGTGCGGGCGGGCATGTTCAACAGGTCTACCGTGAGCTGGGCGATGTCCTCGGGCTGGATCTTCCACGCGTCGGCGTCGCTGGGGGTGTGACCCGCAAAATGCGTTGCCACGCTGCCGGGCATGATCTGCGTCACCTTGATGTCGTGCTGACGCAGGTCCAGGGTCAGGACTTCCGAGAGGCCGTTGAGGCCGAACTTGCTCGCGTTGTACGCCGCGCCGCCCGCAAAGGGGTTCTTCCCAGCCAGGCTGGACAGCGTGAAGATGTAGCCTCCCCGCTCCTTCATGGCCGGAATGGCCGCCTTGATGGTGTAGAAGGCCCCCGACAGGTTGGTGTCGATCACGTCCTGCCACTGCTGGATGGTCATGTCGGCAATATTGGCGAAGTTGCCCACACCCGCATTCACGAACAGCACGTCCAGGCCCCCGAAGGCGTCCACATGGGCCGATACCTCCCTCTCCAGGGCGGCCGGATCGCGCACGTCACACACGACGCCGCGGACCTGTTCACCCAGGTCACCGGCGGCCCGCGAGATTTCCTGCTGGTCGCGGCTGGTGATGGTCACGGAATACCCGGCCCCGGCCAGTGCCCGCGCCACCTCATAGCCGATGCCCTTGCTGCCGCCGGTCACGAAGGCGCTGCCGCGCTGACCCTGCTTGTGGTCTGTGGTTGCTGTCATGGCCCGACGCTAACATGCCCCCCGCCGGAGAAAACCCCTGACCGGGCACCTTCACGCCAAGGCATAAGACCGCATGAAGCCGCGGCAGGCCAGGGTCAGTGGGGTGTGCTGCCGCGGTGGGACCAGTGGGTCTGGGAGGTGGGGGTGGAATCGATGTCCCGGGCATGGCGCCACCATGAGCTCAGAGCGATGCCCCCGGCCACCACGACCGCCACGAGAATAGACACCCCCATCAGGGCCAGCGTTCCCAGACCCAGTTGCGCCGCGATCGCCAGGGCCGCCGTCACCGCCAGCAGGAGCCACCCTACCCTCCGTTTCAAGCTGATGGTCACGCAGCGGGTCAGATAATCTGCTCTTCTCATATCTGCCTCATGGCCCCCAGCATAAAGCACGGTGGGCCCACAGTGTTAAAAACTCAACACGCCGCCGCCCTGCAACCTGTTACGGCAGCTTGCGGGCCAGCTGGTCATACAGGTAATTGGCAGCGTCGGCCTGCTTCTGCCACAGCACCAGCAATCCAAACTGCTCGCCGAGCACCACGCGTTGTCCCCCGGGCAGGGCGAATTCCAGCTGCGCGGTCAGTTTCAGCCACGGCAGCAGCGCGCCGGGGGTGATCAGTACCGGGGTGACGCGGATGCTGTCGTGGGCCGTGGTGCCGGCCACAGCGATGGTCGCACCCGGATAGCGCCGCTTGAGCGCCCGCGCCGAGTCCCGCCGCATGGCGTCGAGAATGCCCTGACGCTGGGCACCGCCCAGCAGGTCGGGATTGCCCTGCATCTGTGGATCGAGGATGACGTAGGTGGCGGTCGAGAGGCGCTGGCCGGTCCAGTCCGTGGGCCAGCCCTGGGCCGCCTGGGCCGCAGCCAGCGCACCGGAGAACGCGGCGGCGAGTCCCAGAGAACGAAGTGCCGCAGGAGCCAGACGGAAACGGACGGGGAACATGCCCACAGTCGAGCACACCCCGTCTGTCTGGGCATGAATTCCGTGTGAGCGCTGCGCCGGTTGCCAGGTCCAGCCAGGCGCTAAAGTAGCCGCCATGCAGGATTTGTTGACCATCATGCGCCGCCTGCGTGGCCCCGGCGGCTGCCCCTGGGATCAGGAACAGACACACGCGTCGCTGCGCCCCTATCTGCTCGAAGAGGCAGCCGAAGCGGTGGACGCCATTGACGCCGGGCAGCCCGCAGAGCTGACCGGTGAACTGGGCGACGTCCTGCTGCAGGTGGCCTTTCACAGCGTTATTGCCGAGGAGGCGGGCACCTTCGCGTATACGGATGTGGAACACAGCATCGTGGACAAGCTGGTGCGGCGACATCCCCATGTGTTCGGGGACGTGACAGTCAGCGGCAGCGGGCAGGTCGTGGCAAACTGGCAGGCCATCAAGGCGGCCGAGCAGGGCGGCAGGGCCCGACGACCTGTGGATCGCGTTCCCGCCGCTCTGGGAGCGCTGGCGCGCGAGGCGGCCGCCCAGAAGCTGACCGCACCCGAGGCAGAACAGGGCAGTCGGGAACACCTCTCCCGCACGCTGGACACGGCCCCCGACACCGCGCAGGGCGTGGCCACGGTGCTGGCCGCCGTTGTGGCGTGGGCCCGTACCCAGGGCATTGACGCCGAACTGGCCCTGCGCGACCACACGACCCGTGCGCTGGCCGCCCTGCCCGACGAGGCCGCCGCTCCGTGACCGATCCCCTGGACGCTGCCCTGCTCGAAGACCTCCGGTCCGAGACGACCACCGATCCCTGGGCGGACTGGCTGGCCACCCGCCGCCGTCAGCCGCTGCACCTGCCCCAGTACCGCCGCGCCGCCGTTCTGGTGGCCCTGACCCGCGAGCCCGACCCCCGCGTGCTGCTCACCGTGCGCTCCACCGACCTGCCGACCCACCAGGGACAGATCAGCTTTCCGGGGGGCAGCCTGGAACCCGGCGAACCTGTGGTGGCCGGGGCGCTGCGTGAAGCGTGGGAGGAGGTGGGCCTGCCGCCGGTCAGCGTGAAGGTCCTCGGCGAACTCGACGATGTGTTCACGCCCATTGGTTTTCACGTCACCCCGGTGCTCGCGCGCGTGCCGGCCGAACCGGCGCTGACCCTCACGGCCGAGGTCACCCAGATCCTGACCCCCACCCTGGGTGAGCTGCGCGCCCTGACCCCGGTCCGGGAATGGCGAACGCTGCCGGACGGTCAGCGCGCCGTGCTGTACCGCTATCCCTGGCAGGGCCACGACATCTGGGGCATGACGGCCCGCGTACTGCACGACCTGCTGACCTCGGGTCCACAGTCCGAGCGTCCCTGACGACCCGCCGCCTGGCCAGACTGCGCGACAATCCAAAGAAAAACCCCCACCAACGAGGTGGGGGGTGCAACCACACAGGAACTTTAGCGGGTGGGGTTGATGGTGATCTGACCGTCCTTGGTCACGTTGTAGTTGCCGACGAAGGTGCGGAAGCCGGGGGCGACGAGCACGATCTCGTGTCCGCCACGGCTGACCTTGAGGTCCAGTCCGCCGTTGCGGATGGTGCCTGCCTCGGTGCCGTCCACGAAGACGCGCGCTCCGGCCACGTTGCTGCGCAGCGACACGGTGTACTGGCTGGGCGTGGGAGCGGGGGCAGGGGTCGCCACGGTCGCGAACTCGGCGTTCAGGTTGGTGGTCGTACCGGCGCGGATGGCCACGGTGGTGGCGATGTCCCGGTAGCCGGGGGCCTGAACGCGCACGGGGTAACTGCCGGGGCGCAGGTTGTTGTAGGTGACGTTCGCTCCGCCCAGGCGCTGGCCATTGAGGATCACGGTGGCGTTGTCCACGTTGGTGCCCACGAACAGGCTGCCGGTGCTGACCGGGTTCTGCGCGGCCACAGTATAGAAGGCCGTGTCGCTGACCCAGGAGTTCTGCGGAATGGGCGTCACCACGATGCTCAGCGCCTGCGCCAGACCGGCCTGGTTCTTGGCGTTCACGGTGGCGAACTGGTCCTGGCTGGTCTTGAAGGAGCTGATCTGGTCGAGCTTCAGCTGGGTCAGGCTGGCGAGGGCAAGCACCTTGTTCTGTCCGATGGGACCGGCAATGGTGTACTCAAAGCCGTCGCCCTCGGCGGGGAAGCTCTTGGTGGTGCCGGCCTTGACGAAGTTACTGTCACTGTCGCTCAGGCGGTTGGGCAGAATCTGGTCCACGCTGCCGTCGGGGTTGACGTTGAACAGGTACACGTAGGCGTCGCGGTTCACGGTGGTGCTGATCACGGCCTTCTCGCCGATCTTGTAGGCAGGGTTCTGGCTGCCGGTGCTGTCCTTGTTGATGCGGACGCTCACGTTCAGGTCCGGCTGGGTGGGGTTTACGATGATGCTCTGGGCACTGATTTTAGGGGCGGCGGCGGCGGTGCTCAGCAGCAGGGCTGCGGGGATCATCAGAAGTTTCTTCACGGGTGGTACCTCCGAGAAGCAGACTAAAGCCACAAACATGACGCCCCATGAGCGGGTCACGGGGCAACGTTAATGGTGCTTCAGCTTACGGTCAGGCAAATGACGGCGGGCTGATGGGCATGCCAGCGGGCGTGTTCCTCGCTGGATCAGTCCTGCTGGGGAGCGGCCCTGAAAACAGAAATCAGGAGACAGTGGGCTTCAAAAAAACTCGATCCAGGACCCTCAGCGGATGATGCGGGCCGGCTCGATTCCTGCCGCGCGGCGGGCTGGAATCAGGGCCGCGAGCAGCGTGGTGAGCAGACCGACCGCATTGACCGCGAGCAGATCGGTCCAGCGGACCTCCACCGGCAGCGAGGTGATGAAGTACAGGTCGCCGGGAATCTGGAAGGGCCTCACCGTGAAGTACAGGCTGATGCCCAGCCCGAGCAGGTTGCCGACGAGCAGGCCGCCCAGCCCCAGCGCCAGCCCCTCGAACAGGAAGATGCGGGTAATCAGGCTGCGCGTGGCCCCGATGGCACGCAGAATGGCGATTTCCTGGGTTTTCTCGAACACCGCCAGCGTCAGGACATTGGCGATGCCGAAGGCCGCCACGATCACGATCAGGAACACCACGAAGCCGATCACCCGCTTTTGCAGCGCCAGTTGATCGAGCAGGGTGCCATACAGACTCTGCCACGGCAGCGGCGTGTACGCGCGGATGCGGGTCAGCTCGTTGCCCACCGCGGGCGCGAGGTCCGGGTTGGTCAGCCGCAGCTGGTAGCCGGTGATGTTCTCCCCGCCCTGCAACTGCTGCAGGGTGCCCAGGCTGGTAAAGGCGTAGGCGCTGTCAATCAGATAGTTGCCGGTGGTGAACAGTCCCTTGACCTGCAGGGTGGTCCGGCGCTGACCGCTGTTGAGCAGCCGCAGCTCATCGCCGGTAAAGCCGCCTATGCTGCGGGCCAGCGCCGAGCCGAGCAGCACCTCGCCGGGCCGAAGGGTGGCGAGCAGCCGGCCCTCCTCGGCGGGCAGTTGCAGCACCTGACTGGCCTCGGGCATCACACCGAACAGGGTCGCAAAATCCACCCCGGCCCGGTTGCCCTGCCCGGCGGGCCGGGTCAGCAGGCCCTTATCGGCCAGAAAGGGTGTAAAGGCCGCCACCCGCGGGTCGGCCCGGATGGCGCGCTCCATCTCGGGGTCGCGTGCAGTGGGCGTGAAGGCGTTCAGGCTGAGATGTGGGCTGGCGCGCAGGGTGGCATCCACCAGCGCGCGGGTAAAGCCGTTGGTCAGGCTCAGCGCGGCGATCAGGGCCATCACACCCACCGCGATGCCCAGGATGGTCAGGACATTCTGGGTGCGGCGGCGGCGCAGATGTGCCCATGCCAGCGACCACGCCAGCGCAGGCGAGGCGGGCGGAGCAGCGGAACGGACAGGGGTCATGCGAAGCGGAGGATAGCAGACCCCCTCCCGGCAGACGTCTTTCAACGGCCGCGACTGTTTTTGCTTTGGAGCGCCCGTATTCCCACAAGAAGCGCCGGGAAAAAGCCAGAGAGGGGCACAGGCCTTGCGGCCCCGCCCCTCCGGTCAAGCTGGGTGTAGTGAGCTGCTTTAGCGCAGGGTAACTTTGGTGGCGTTCAGGTTGGTGCCGTCAATGGAGCCTTCAACGGCCACGTCCGCGTTGATGCGGTCGGTAGCGAAGAACTCATCCGCCGTGGTGGCTGCACCTTCAAACAAGGTGTCGGAATCCACAGTCACGTTGTAGTTCTGGTCGTTCTCGTTCAAGCCGAAGGTCTGGGCAGAGGCGTCAAAGGTCATGATGGTGCCCTCCAGGCCGTCGCCGGCGGCCATGTCGAGTTCCTCACCGGCGTCGGCGTTATCGGCGTTGGTCAGGGTGCTGTCCATGCCGGGATCGGCGGGGTTGTCGTCGCCCGTGGTGGTGTCGGTGGTGGTGTCGGTGGTGGTGTCGGTGGTGGTGTCGGTCAGGGTGGTGTCGGTGGTGGTATCCGGCAGGGTGGTGTCGGTGGTGGTCGTGGTGGTATCGGTGGTGGTGGTCGTTTCACTCTTGGGCGTGCAGGCCGCCAGCAGGGAACCAGTCAACAGGATCATCAGAATGTTTTTCATGCTCCAATTGTCCGGGGCGACCCTTCAAGTCACATGAAAGAAGCTAGGGCGAACCTTTACCTCCATCGCCGGGGCATCGGCACCTGGGCCGCATGGCAGCCCCTGAGCCCGTCATTCAGGGGCAAATGTGAAGATTTCTTGAGAGACGTCCACCCGCACCTCTCCCCCGTCCTTGAGGCGGCCGAACAGCAGTTGATCGGCCAGCGGGCGCTTGAGGTGTTCCTCGATGACCCGGGTCAGCGGACGCGCTCCCATCAGGGGATCGTAGCCCAGCTCGGCCAGACGGGCACGGGCGGCGTCCGACACGCTCAGGACCACGCCGCGCTCGGCGAGCTGGGCCGAGAGTTCTCGCAGGAACTTGTCCACGACGTCCGCCATCACCCCACGGGACAGGGCACGGAAGTAGATCACGGCGTCCAGCCGGTTACGGAACTCCGGGGTAAAGGTCCTCTTGACCGCCTCGGCCTCCTCGCCGGCCCGGCCCTCCCGCCCAAACCCCAGCGCCGGACGGCCCGCGTCGGCGGCTCCGGCATTGGTCGTGAAGATCAGGATCAGCCCCCGGCCGTCCACCTTCTTCCCGGCGTGGTCGGTCAGAGTGCCGTGGTCCATCAGCTGCAGGAAGATGTTGTACACGTCCGGGTGGGCCTTCTCGATCTCGTCGAGCAGCAGCACGGCGTGGGGGTTCTTGGCCACCGCGTCGGTGAGCAGGCCGCCCTGATCGAAACCCACGTATCCGGGCGGCGCACCGATCAGACGCGCGACCGTGTGCGCCTCCTGATACTCGGACATGTCGAAGCGGGCCAGATGAATGCCCAGCCGCTCGGCCAGGGCGCGCGCCAGCTCGGTCTTGCCTACCCCGGTCGGCCCGGCGAACAGAAAGGCCCCCTGCGGTTTTCGCGGGTCGCGCAGGCCCGCACGGGCCAGCTTGACGGCGCTCGCCACGGCCTGCACCGCCGCGTCCTGTCCGTACACCCGCTCCCCGAGGTCCGCTTCCAGCGTGGCGAGGGACTGCACTTCCTCGGCCTTCACCGCGCCCACCGGCACGCGGGCCATGCGGGCCACGGTGGCCTCGATGTCGGCCACGGCGATGGTGCCCCCCTGCCCCGCGCTGCTGCGGGCCGCTCCCGCCTCGTCCAGCACGTCAATGGCCTTGTCCGGCAAAAAACGGTCGCGCAGGTGGCGCACGCTCAGACGCACGGCGGCGTCCAGGGCGTCGGGCGTGTAGGTCACCCCATGGTGCGCGGCATATTTGGAGGCCAGACCGCGCAGGATCTCCAGCGCGTCGTCCTCGGACGGCTCGGCGACCTCCACGGTCTGGAAGCGTCGCCACAGCGCCCGGTCCTTTTCCAGATGACGCAACTCGGCGGGCGTGGTCGCGCCCAGCACCCGCAGCTTGCCGCGGGCCAGCGCCGGCTTGAGCAGGTTGGCCGCGTCGACGCTGCCGCCCTCGGTGGCTCCCGCACCGACCAGGGTGTGCAGCTCGTCAATGAACAGCACGCTGTTCTGACCGTCCAGGGCGGCCAGCACTGCCCGGAGCCTCTGTTCAAAATCACCCCGGTAGCGCGTGCCCGCCAGCAGCGCTCCCAGGTCCAGGGCGTACACCGAGGCGCCCTTCAGGAAGCCGGGAGCCTTGCCGTCCACCACGCGCTGCGCCAGTCCCTCGGCCAGCGCGGTCTTGCCCACGCCCGGCTCGCCCACCAGGACGGGGTTGTTCTTGCCGCGCCGCGCCAGGATGTGAACGGCGCGTGTCAACTCGGCGTCCCGGCCAATCACCGGATCGTATTCCCCGGCCCGCGCCCCGGCGGTCAGGTCCACGGTGTAGGCCTCCAGCGGGTCCTGCTCGGCGGGGGCCTCGGCTTCTGCCGGCACGGGTCCGTCTACCCCCGCCGCCCGGCGCTCGCGGCCACGCCCCTCGACCTTCGCCGCGCCGTGGGACACATACTCCAGCACGTCCAGGCGGGTCACACCCTGGGCTTCAAGGGCGGCGCGGGCCGGTGAGTCGGCCTCCTCCAGCAGTTCCACGAGCACCCGCGCTCCGTCGGCGACCTCACCCCCCCTGCCGCTGGCATGCAGCTGCAGCACCGCGCCCTGCACCACCCGGTGAACACCCAGCGTGAAGTCCGGCTCGGCGTCCTCCAGCACGTCCAGGGTGCCGAGCTGCGTTTCCAGATCGTCGCGCAGGCGCTCCACGTTCACGCCCACCGCCAGCAGCGCCTCGCGCGCCTCGGGGTCGTGCGTCAGGGCGAGCAGCAGATGTTCAAGGGTCACGTACTCATGTCCTGCCCCACGCGCGTAGTCCGCGGCGCGGGCAATGGTGACCTGCAGGTGGTCGCCGATCATGGGTGCCTCCGGAAGGGGAGCGTGGGGAAACCCCTCTGGTCCCCCGGAGCGGGGCCGCCAGCGGGATGGCCCGCCGTGCCTTTCTCCAGTCCATCCCCTGCCGTCATGCCGCTTTGTCTCACGGTCCTCCCTCCCCTTCCGGCTCGGCCACCACGCGCAGAGGATGTCCCTCCTGGCGGGCATGGGCCGTGACCTGGGCCACCTTGGTCTCGGCGATGTCGCGGGTATACACCCCGGCCACTCCCTGCCCCTTGTGATGCACGGCGAGCATGATCAGCTCGGCCTCCTGCTCGGCCTTGCGGAAATAGCGCGACAGCACCATCACCACAAAATCCATCGGCGTGTAGTCGTCGTTCAGCAGCAGCACCCGGTACAGCCTGGGCTGCCGCGTCTCGGTGCGTTCCAGGGTCTGGGTGCGGCCTTGGGGGTCCTGGCCGCCGTCACGGCGCGTCATGCGGCCGAGTGTAGCGGGCGGCGCGGAAGCGGGGCGGAAGCTGGCTCACGGTGCATGGACGGCGCCGTTACGCCACCTCGCTGACCCGGCGCCGCAAATCCGGTTCCGACGTATTCTGGAAGAACCTATGACCACCTCGCCCCCGGACGCCTCCGTCCACGTCCGCGACCTGAACAAGCGGTATGCCGTCCATGAGAAGGAACCCGGCTTCATGGGCAGCCTGCGCAGTTTCGTGCGCCGCAAGACGAGGTATGTGGAGGCCGTCAGGGGGGTATCGTTCGATCTTGCCCCGGGCGAGGTGGTCGGCTTTCTGGGGCCCAACGGCGCGGGCAAGACGACCACCCTCAAGATGCTCTCGGGGCTGCTGCATCCCTCGGGCGGTACGGCGCGGGTGGCGGGGTTCGAGCCGCGCCGGCGCGAGACGGCCTTTCTCAAGCAGATCACGCTGGTGATGGGGCAAAAGCAGCAGCTGATCTGGGACCTGCCCGCGCTGGACAGCTTTCTCGTGAATCAGGCCATCTACGAGATTCCCGATAACGAGTACCGCGCGACCATGCGCGAGTTCACGGAGGTGCTGTCTCTGGACGGCATCCTCAAGAAGCAGGTCCGCAAGCTCAGCCTGGGCGAGCGCATGAAGTGCGAACTGGCCGCCGCGCTGCTGCACCGCCCGCGGGTGCTGTTTCTGGACGAACCGACCATCGGCCTGGACGTGAACATGCAGGAGTCGGTGCGCGCCTTTGTGCGCGACTACAACGAGCGCTACGGAGCCACCGTGATTCTGACGAGCCATTACATGGCCGACGTCACCGCCCTGGCCCGGCGCATTCTGGTCATTGACCGCGGCGAGCTGGTCTTCGACGGTGACCTGGCCCACCTCGCCGAACAGGGCCGCGGCGGCAAGACCGTCCGGCTGCAGCTGCGCCGGGGGGTCAGCGCCGCCGAGCTGGCCCGCTACGGCAGTGACGTGCGGGTGGATGGCCTGAGCGCCGAGCTGACTGTTCCCCGCGCCGAGGTCAGTGCCCGCGCGGCCCGGCTGCTCGCCGATCTGGACGTGGCCGACCTCACCGTGGAGGACCCTCCCATCGAGGCCGTAATGGCCGAGCTGTTCGGAGCCAGAGACCGGGAGGACCGGGCCAGGGAGGCTGTACATGGCTGACCGGGCCACCCTGCGCCGAACGCCGGGGCACGCATGAGCCCCCTGTGGAAAAAAATCCGGGTTCTGTTCGCCACCCGTTTTGCAGAGATGGCCGAATACCGCGCCGAGATCATCATCTGGATGCTCTCGGGCACCCTGTCCCTGATCATGATGCTGGTATGGATGTCCCAGGCAGCGTCGGCCCCCGGCGGGCAGATCCGCGGGTACGATGCCTCCGGCTTCGCCACCTACTTTCTCAGCGTGTGGCTGGTGGGCCAGCTGCTGGTGGTGTGGGTGGGCTGGGAGCTGGACCTCATGATCCGGCAGGGCACGCTGTCGCCCAAACTGCTGCGTCCCATGGACCCCATGTGGATCGAGTACGCCTCGCACGTCGCCGAGCGGCTGGTGCGCATCGGGCCGCTGCTCGCGCTGCTCGTCGTCTTCGCGCTGCTTTCAGGAGCGTCCTTTACCCACGAGTGGTGGGCCTACCCGGCCGCGCTGGGCCTGATCGCACTGGGGTTTACCTGCCGCTTTCTGTACGAGTACACCCTGGGCCTGCTCGCCTTCTGGACCGAGAGCAGCACGTCCTTTACCGAGGTGGCGTGGCTGCTGTACGCCGCGCTGGGCGGCCTGTTCGCCCCGCTGGCGTTCTACCCGCCGTGGGTGCAGAACGTCGCCGTCTGGACGCCCTTTCCCTACATGCTGGGATTGCCGGCCCAGCTGCTCGCGGGCAAGGCCACGCTGGCCCAGACCGGCCAGGGAGCGCTGGTGCTGCTCGGCTGGGTGGTGGTCTTCTGGTTCGTGCGGCTGGCGGTGTGGCGGCTGGGCCTGAAAAAGTACGGCGCGGTGGGCGCATGATCCGTTACCTGCGCCTGATCCGCATCTTTACCGGGGCAACCATCTCCGCGCAGCTGGAGTACCGGGCCAATTTCCTGGGAGCGGTGCTGGGCAGCCTGGGTCAGGTCGGGGTGGCGCTGCTGACCATCGGGGTGCTGTTCGCACAGACCGAGACGGTGGGCGGCTGGACCTTCCGTGAGGCTTTGCTCGTGACCGGGTTTTTCATGCTTACCGAGGGCTTCATCAGCGTGTTCGTGCAGCCCAACATGAGCCGCATCGCGGAGGCCATCCGCACCGGCAGCATGGATTTCACGCTGCTCAAACCGGTGGACGCGCAGTTCAACGTCAGCACCCGCTACCTGAATGTGCTGCGCTTTCCCGATCTGCTCATCGGTCTGGGGCTGATCGGGTACGCGGCCTCGGCCCTCACCGTCACGCTGGCGGGCGTGCTGACGGCGGCCGTCCTGTACCTCTCGGCCCTGTCCATCGTGTACTGCATCTGGCTGGCCCTGTCCACCACCGCCTTCTGGTTCGTCAAGACCCAGAACATGGCCGAGCTGTTCAACGGCATCTTCGGGGCCGGGCGCTTTCCGGTCAGCGCCTTTCCGCTGCCGGTGCGTTTTCTGCTCACCTTCATCGTGCCCATCGCCCTGATCACCACCGTGCCCGCACAGGCCATGACCGGCCGCCTGACTCCCCTGCTGGCGCTGGCCTCGCCGCTGGTGGCGCTGGCGCTGTTCGCCGCCACGCGCTGGTTCTGGCTGCGGGCCGTCGCCAGCTACACGAGCGCGAGCAGTTGATGTGGAGCCGACGGCTGCACGCCGCACTGGCCCGCGAGGGACAGGAATTGCGGGCAGAGGTCACCGCGCATAGCCTCGCCGGGTTGGAGGCAGGGTTGCGGCAGCAGGGCGTGTCGCTGGAAGCGCAGGCGCTGCGCCGGGTCGCGTGGGCCGCGCTGGGTCAGCCCAGGCCGCGCACGGTAACCCTGACCCCCACCACCCGCGCCCGGCTGGGCCACCTGACGGACCTGCGCGACGTGTTCTCGCCCGCCGACGCCGAGCGGGTGGGCCGTGAATTTGCGGGAGAAGTGTGGCTGGCCCCCGATCTGCTCGCGGTCCGCCCGTGGCTGCCGCAGACCCCGGCGCGTGAGGTGGTGGGCGCCGTCATGCACAGCCAGTGGTCGGGCCTGCTGGCGCTGCTGGGCGAACACGGTCCCTGGGTATACGTCGCCAGCGTGGCCGACCTGCAGGCGCTGGGCCGGGCCTACAGCGCCCTGGTGGGGGCCGCCGCCCACGCCGCCGAGGACGCGGCGCTCGACGCGGCCCTGGCCCGCCCGAACCATCCCTCGTTGCTCGCCCGCCTGGAGGTGACCGACCACCGGCAACCGGGCACGCCGGAAAGTTCCCCCGCACACTTGGCGGCGCTGGAGCAGGCGTTCTGGGCCGCGGCCCAGGAGCAGGCCCACGCGGGCCGGAAACGGCGCGGCACCGGACAATCCTGAACAGGACGGCCCTGAGCGAAGCCTGGACCCGCAACAGGGACCAGGCCACGCGCAGAGGGTGGGGACGTGCCCGTCCCCTCAGCGCTGCACGTCAATCACAATCACGCCGTCCTGCAACTTCGCCATCTCCGCCAGCGGCTGATCGTCGCGGTGACGCATGTTGCTCAGGCTGCTGCCCTCGGGGGCGCGGGCCACCGCGTCGCCAATGCGGATCTGGGTGCTGGCAATGGGGCGCGCCCACACAATGGCGTCCGCGTGGCCGCCCTGACCCGCGTGGGCCACGCCGCGCAGCGCCCCGATCACGATCACGTCGCCGCCCGCTACCACCTCAGCGCTGGGATTAACGTCGCCCAGCACGATCACGCTGCCCTTGAATTCCCCGCGGAACCCCGCCCGCAGGGTGTGCGGCACGATCACGGTGCGGCCATCGTCCAGCGGATGGGCTTCGGGGGCAGCGGGCGCCGCCGCCGGAGCACTTACCGTCACGCGGGGGGCACGGACCCGTCCCGGCGTGCCCCCCGCGGCGCGCACGGCCCCCAGCGCAGCCTCCAGTGCTCCCGGATCGGCGTCTCCGGCAATCTCAAGCGTCACGCTGCTCGCCAGGAGTTCCGGGTGGGCGCCCAGTGCCTGCTGGACCGTCTGGGCCGTATCTCCCGGTTCCAGCAACAGATTCAGACCGCCGAGCGTGCCGCGCAACTTCATGGGCCTCACTGTAGCGTTCCCGTCTGCGCCCTGTGGGCCGCACCTTCGGGAACAGGGACGCGCCCCACCCGGACGGCGGCACAAAAAAACCTCCCGCGAGGGGAGGTCTGAAGCGGGGGCTCTGAACCTTACATGTTGCGTTTGGCGTCGCTGGCCGTGTTCTTCCCGTCGTCTGCAGACTTCTGGGCACTGCCCTGCATGTTGGTCTTGACATCCTGCGTGGCGTTGCGGGCGTTGGTACTCAGGTCCCCGGGCTTGTGCGTGGCCTCGTCGGCGGCTTTCTGGGCCTGCTTCTCGGCCTGGGCGCGGGCCTCGGCCACGAAGTCCTTGGGGGGAGCCGGCAGGTCGCTCAGCTTGGATGAGGTCGAGCTGGACTGCGACTGGCTGGGCTGCGGCTGGTTGGTCTGGGGCTGGTTGGTCTGCGCCTTGGCAGCCGTCCCGGTGTCCTGCGCGGATTTCGGCGCTGGGGCCGCCTGATCTTCCTGCTTGGCCGGTCCGCCCGCAGATTTTGCCTGATCCTGTTTCTGTTGGTCCTGCTTTTGCTGGTCCTGTTTGGCCTGATCCTGGGCACTGGCCTTCACGTCCTGCGCGGCGTCCCTGGCCTCGCCCGCCGCCTGACCCACGGCCTCCTTGACGCTGCCGGCCACTTCCCTGGCCTTGTCCACGGCGGCTCCGGCGCCACCCGACGCGGCGGCTTCCTTCACCTCGGCAGCCTTGTCGGCAAGCACGCCGCCGGCCTGTGTGGCGGCTTCCCTGGTCTTTTCCCAGCCCTTGGCGACGCTGCTGCCCATATCCTGCGCGGCGTCCTTGAGGCCCAGTTCGGCCAACTTGGCGTCCAGCGCCTTGCGGTTCTGTTCACGGCTGAAGTAATACGCGCCCGCACCGACCAACGCACCCAGAACCAGCAGGCGTTTGAGGGGAAAATGACTGTTGCTGTTAGACATGAGAATCAGCTTACGCGCCCCTCATCTGTGCAGGATGAGCCGCGCTTCAGGGCAGATTTACCCCTCCTGTTCGCCGGACCCCCGCATGGACTGCAGGCCCAGCCGCCGGGCCAGCGCCTCGCTCAGCAGCCACTCCTCGGGTTCCTCCTGATCCAGCACCTGCACCAGCACGCAGCCCCTTGACCGATAGAAGGCCGTGATTTTCGTCCAGGCTTCTTCCTCATCTCCGGCGGTTTCCTCGATGTCTTCCAACGTACCCCACACGTCCCCGTCCACCTCGCCGCTGCGCAGGGCCTCGACGTGGGCGCTCAGGGTGTAGGCATCGACCTCCTCGTCCGGGGCCACCACGGTATCCGGCGCGCGGCGCTCCAACCGGTCGTCCCGTTCGTACAGGCTGTCCAGAAAGTGCTGCCAGTCGGTGGCATTGAGGGTGATGGTGGGGGGCAGGGGGTCCTGGGTCATGCAGGCAGTGTAGCCAGGACAGCGTGCCCGCTCCCCCACTCGCCAGGACGCTCGCCCACCCCCGGCAGGTCCACACCGTACACTGCGGCCATGCGGCGTTCTTCCCCTGTTGGCTTCCGCGCACTCCGCCCGTGGCTGCGCGGCGTGTTGCCCGTCCTGGCCGCCCTGCTGCTCGCTGTGGGCAGCCTGACCCTGTCCGGCGCAGCGCTGGCCCAGTCCGGCGGGGGCTTTGGCGGCAGCAGTTCCGGCGGAAGCAGCGGGGGCGGCAGCTTCGGGGGCAGTTCGGGCGGCGGGTACTCCGGGGGCGGGTATTCGGGAGGCGGGTATTCCGGTGGCGGCTACGGGCCAATCATCATCAACGGTGGGGGCGGGTACGGGTACAGCTCGGGCGGAGGGGGCGCGGGACTGATGGGGCTGATCGTCTTTGGCGTGCTGATCTTCATGGTGGTGGGCCACATGCGCCGCAGCATCGGCGCGGGCGGAGCGCGCAGCCTGGGCGGCGGCCTGGGCACCCTGAGCGGCACGGCCCAGGCCGTCAGCGTGCAACTGCTGCTGGCCGAGGGTGACGAGGTCAAGCGGGCGCTGCAGCGGGTGGCCGAGTCCGGCGATCCCGACACCAACACCGGGCTGGCCCGCATGCTTCAGGAAGCGGCGCTGGTGGTTCTGCGCCATCCTGAACGCTGGGTCTATGGCAACGTCGAGCGTGCCCAGGGTGCCCCCAATGCCGCCGACAGCCAGGTGGGGGCCTGGGCCACCGAGGCCAGGGCGGCCTTCACCGAGCAGACCACCAGCAATTACCAGAACCGCGACCCCAACAGCGGCTTTGTTCATAGGGACGATTACCGGCACAAGGGAGACGCCGGGGACATGTACCTCGCCGTGACCATCGCGGTGGCGGCCCACACCCTGGGGAACCTGCCGCCCGCCGCGGTGACCACCGCCGCCGAGGCCCGGGCGGCCCTGGGCACCATCAGCAGCGTCAACGCCTCGGACCTGATCCGCGCCGAGGTCGTGTGGAGCCCCGACATGCCGGGTGAATTCCTGAGCGAGGACGAGGCGATCATGAAATACCCCAATCTGACCAAGTTGTAGGGCCCACCGCCACAGTCCCGGGCAGCGGTCTTTCCTATCCTTTTGCCGATGGCCCGCCGCCTGCCCGAGTCCCCCTGGCCCCCGCCTGCGCCGGTCACGCCGGTCTGTGCGCTGTGCGGACGGGCCGTGCCGCAGCTCACCGAACACCACCTGATTCCGCGGTCCCAGGGACGTCGGCGCGGCGTGCGGGTGACCGAACTCCCCACCACGCTCCTGTGTCCGCCGTGCCACAAGTTTCTGCACCGGACCTTTTCCAACGCGGAGCTCGCGCAGGATTACCCCACGGTGGAGGTCCTGCTGGACCATCCCGACGTGCAGCGCTACGTGGCCTGGATCAGAAAGCAGCCGGCCAGCAGGGGCGTGCGGGTGCGCTGAAGGGCGCGCGGATCCAGCTCTACTGGCCCATGCTGCTGATGTAGGCGGCCACTGCCTTGAGGTCGTCCTCGGTCAGGGGTTGCAGGGCGATGCGCATGGCATTGGGATGCGGCACTCCGAACTCAGGGGTGTTCTTGAATTCGTGCAGCACTTCCAGGGCGTATTCGGGTGCGAGGTTGGTAATGCTCGCCACGCCCAGCCGGTTGTTACCGCGGCCATCGTCTCCGTGGCAGATGGCGCAGGCGATGATGTTGCGTGGTCCATCACCCACGTGGAACAGGGCCGCTCCCCTGACCCGCAGCGCAGCGCTCTCGGTCTTCCAGGCCGGGCCGGGTTGCAAGGTCTCGGCGTAGGCAGCGATGTCTGCGATGTCCTGATCCGAGAGTTTTCCCGCGACCTGCTGCATCACGGGGCCGGGCCGCAGCTTGGCACGGTAGACGGCCAGCTGAAACTGCACGTAGCTGAAATGCTGTCCGGCCAGCGAGGGAACTTCCGGGTCGCGGCTCACCAGCCCCGGTCCATGACAACCCTGACAGCTTTGCGAGACCTGCTGTCCCCGGGCCGGATCCGGCGTCCTGTAGCTCAGGGCCAGTGGATTCCCGCCGGAAGGTGCGCCGCCCCCACCCAGGGCAGACTGCGCCAGCGCCGAAAGGGTGGGAACAAAGAGGGCGAACGGAACGGCAAGCCACACGGACAGTCGGACGGTGCGCTGCATAACGGGCCTCCCTGCATGGACAAACTGTGGATCGTACCGGCAGTGTAAGACTTTCCGCCCTTGAACTGTCTCCACTTGAGCTGTCCACCACGCATCTCCCGCTCGGTCGGTCATGGGTATAGGACTTCATTCCCAGCCGAAGGGCCGTGGGCAAAGCACACCGAACCCCCGAAAGCCGTGCTTTTCAGTCTCTACAACGCGGCCAGCAAGACCGCCTGTCTCCTTCGGAAGAACGCCGGACCCTGGCCTGCGGCTCACCGTACAGGACGTCAGGAAACGGCCTCGGCGGCCCGGCGCTCCGGGGCTGCGGCGTGGCGGGGCAGCCAGCGGCGCAGCAGCAACGGCACGCCCTCCACCGCCACCAGCACCAGCACGGCGTAGCGAAGCGCCCGGACCAGCCCCAGGTCCTTGACGGCGCTGGGCAGCGCTCCCAGCGCAAAGAACACCGCAAACACCACCGCCAGCCCCAGCACCCCCACGATCACGCGGCCCGCCACATCACGCGGCGGCAGAAAATCTGGGCGGACAAACAAGAAGCCCGCGAACAGGCCCAGGCCGGCGCCGTATTCGCGCGGCGTTCCGGCGGGCAGGAACGCCGCCACCACCAGCGCTCCCAGCGGCACGGCCCAGCGCAGCGTACCGGTCCCGGCAAAGGCCACCCGGCCCGCAAGTACGGCGAAGGCCACGCCCAGCAGCAGCCCCACCATCACATCGGAGGGATAGTGAACGTGCAGCGCCAGCCGCGAGGCCGCGATCAGGGCCACGATCACGCCCGCAACCAGCCACAGCGCCGGCCGCCGCAGCTGCGCGGCAATGCCCCCCCACAGGGTGGCCGCCATCTGGGCGTGGCCGCTGGGCAGACCCGGCCCGCCCGCCGTCGCCCGCGCCGCCTCGGAGGCCAGGCCGGGATCGGCAGTGAACGGACGGCCCAGATTCAATCCGTATTTCAGGGCGCTGTTCACCAGATAGCTCAGCGCGAACACCACACCCAGGCGGCGCCCACCCCCCGGATTCCACAGCCAGGTGTACAGCGCAAGCACCACGATGAACACCTCGTCCCGCCCCAGGGCCGTCACCGCCAGCCAGAAAGATTCCATGCCGGACATTGTGCCGGATGCGGTGTGGGGCCGCGTGCCCGGGGGGGCACCTTTCTGGCCGGAGACCCCGCCCGGCGGCCCGCCTTTGAATTAAACTGGATTCATGACCGCTTCAACGGGCCCCACGGCCACCCCCGACGTGCTGCAAGAGGTGCGGCACAACTCTGAATATGCGCTGGAACTGCGCGGAATCACCAAGCGTTTTCCGCTGGTGCTCGCCAACGACGACATTTCCATGCAGGTCCGCTGGGGCAGTGTTCACGCCCTGTGCGGAGAGAACGGGGCCGGCAAGAGCACTCTGATGAAGATCGTATACGGCATCCAGCCGCCGACGAGCGGTGAGATCGTGGTGGACGGCGAGACCGTGAACTTCAATGATCCCGCCGACGCCATTCGCCGCGGCATCGGCATGGTGTTTCAGCACTTCATGCTCGTCGAAACGCTGACCGTTACCGAGAACGTCATCCTGGGCGCGGAACCCACTTCGGGAACGTCCATCGACTACGGAACGGCGCGCAAGCGGGTGGCCGAACTCATCAAGCAGTTCAACTTCGCCATCAACCCCGACGCGCTCGTCGGCGACCTGCCCGTGGGCTTGCAGCAGAAGGTCGAGATCCTCAAGACGCTGTACCGGGGGGCCCGCATCCTGATTCTCGACGAGCCGACGGCGGTGCTGACCCCCAGCGAGACCGACGAACTGTTCGAGTTCCTGGTGGGCCAGTACGCCGCGAGCGGCAACGCGGTGGTCTTTATCTCCCACAAATTGCACGAGGTCCTGCAGATCAGTGACCGCATCAGCGTGATCCGCGACGGCCGCATGATCGGCACCATTCCCGCCGAGGGCGCGACCACCGAGACGCTCGCTCAGATGATGGTGGGCCGCGAGGTCACGCTGAAGGTGGACAAGAATGAAGCGAAACCCGGCGAGGTTGCGCTGGACCTGAAGAATGTGACCGTGAAGGGCGAACACCGCAACGCGGTGGACGGCGTGAGCTTTCAGGTGCGGGCCGGGGAAATCGTGGGCATTGCGGGTGTGGAAGGCAACGGCCAGAGCGAACTGGTCGAGGCCATTACCGGCCTGATGCCCTACGGCGGCGCCATCACTTACCTGGGGCGGCAGGCGCGCGGGGTCAAGGAGGTGGAGGCCTCGGGGCTGTCACATATTCCCGAGGACCGCAACGAACGCGGACTGGTGCTGGAGATGACCACCGCCGAGAACTACATTCTCGGGGAGCAGGACCGCGCCCCCTTTGCCGGACGCTTCGGATTTCTGAAGCTCGATAAGATTCAACAAAACGCCCGCGAACTGAGCGAGAAATACGATGTGCGCCCCCGCAGCGCCAGCCTGCGGGCCGGACAGTACAGCGGCGGCAATGCCCAGAAACTGATCGTGGCGCGCGAGATGCGCAAGGGCCCCAAGATTCTGGTCGCCAGCCAGCCCACCCGTGGAGTGGACATCGGAGCCATCGAGTTCATTCACGCCCGCATCGTCGAGGCCCGCGACCAGGGACTGGCCGTGCTGCTGATCAGCGCCGATCTGGGCGAGGTCATGAATCTGGCCGACCGCATTCTGGTGATGTACGAGGGCAAGGTGGTGGGCGAGGTGCCCGCGGCCCAGGCCACCGAGACCCAGCTGGGTCTGCTGATGACCGGCAGCAGCGAGCA
Organism: Deinococcus aerophilus; assembly: GCF_014647075.1. Taxonomy (NCBI): domain Bacteria; kingdom Thermotogati; phylum Deinococcota; class Deinococci; order Deinococcales; family Deinococcaceae; genus Deinococcus; species Deinococcus aerophilus. The sequence continues at coordinate 50,442 of NZ_BMOM01000003.1, forward strand.
TGCCGCGCCGTCGGGTGGGCGCAGCGGAGAGATCAGCACCACGCGGGAACGGGGCGAGCGCGGCGACTTCTGAGCGAGCGCAGGCAGACTGGGAACACCAGAAATAAACGGAAGGACGCTGCGGATTGCCCACAGCGTCCTTCTTCATGACCCGGCTTCAGAAGGGCAGACTTCAGGAGGGGCGCCGCAAAACGGATCGGGCTCCTGCCAGACCGCCCCGTGCTACTTCAGCGCCTCGGCCACGACAGGCCGCCGGGCCCGCCGGGCGCTCGTCAGGCTGATGCCCGCGCTGGCCGCAATCACACACAGCAGCGCGAGCCACTGCCGCACCGACAGCCGCTCGGACAGGAACAGCAGGCCGCTGAGGGCCGCCAGCGCGGGTTCCAGGCTCATCATCACCCCAAAGACGCGGGCGGGAATGGCCCGCAGGGCGCGCATTTCCAGCGTGTACGGCAGGGCGCTGGACAGCGCGGCCACGCCCAGCCCGCCCAGCAGGGCTCCGGGCGCGAGCAGCCCCACTCCTGCCTGCGCGACCCCGAACGGCACGCAGATCACGGCGGCGACCAGCATGCCGGCGACCACGCCGGTGGTCCCGGGCAGCCGCTGGCCCACCGCGCCCCCGGCCAGGATGTACCCCGCCCAGAAGCCGCCCGCCGTGAGGGCCAGGACGACCCCCAGCGGATCGAGCGCGGCCCCGCCCCCGGTCAGCGGAGCGATCAGCGCGATGCCCAGCGCCGCGAGCGCCACCCACGCGAAATCCACCGCCCGGCGCGACGAGAACAGCGCCAGCAACAACGGTCCCACAAATTCCAGCGTGACCGCGAGGCCCAGCGGCAGGTGCGTCAGCGACAGGTAGAAGGTCAGGTTCATCAGGCCCAGCGCCGCCCCGTACGGCAGCACCGCCCGCCAGTCTTCACGGGTCAGCAGGCGCAGGTTGGGCCGGAACACCAGGGCCAGCAGCGCGGCGGCCAGCCCCACCCGCAGCCCGGTCGTTCCCAGCGGTCCCAGCGTGGGAAACAGCGTCTTGGCAAAGGCCGCCCCTCCCTGAATGCTCAGCATGGACAGCAGCAGCGCCGGAATCGGAGGAAGGGAGAAGGGGCGCATCCGGGGCCATTATGGGGCCGCGTGGAGGAAGGCGGGGGCGGTTGACCAGCCAGAGGTCCAGACCGGCCGGGGCCGGCCGCAGGCCACCAGAACACTCATGGTCCGGCCGGCCCCGGCCATTAGACTCGGGGCCATGGCTCTTCTTCCCGGCAACACCGTGCCGACCTTTTCCGCCGTCATGGACAGCGGTCAGCCGTACATGCCACGCGCCGGAAGGTGGCAGGTCGTGTTCTTCTTTCCCAAGGCCGCCACCACCCACTGCCAGTTGCAGGCACGGCGGTATCAGGCGCTGTATGCGGAATTTCAGGCGCTGGGGGTGGACGTGGTAGGGGTCAACAGCGACCCGCGCCGCGCCCTGATGAAGTTCCGCGACGTGTGCCGGCTCGACTATCCCCTGCTGCTTGACGAACAGCGCCGGCTGAGCCAGCAGTTTGGCGTGCAGGACGAACAGTGGCCCGACGAGCCGGTGCGCCGGGTGCGCCGCGAGACCTTTCTGGTGGACCCGGACGGCGTGGTCCGGCATCACTGGACCGCCGTGGAACCCGGCAACGACGCCCAGATTGTGCTCGACGAGGCCCGGCGCCTGCTGTCCTGAGTTTCCAGACGGCGGCCCCGAATCCCACAGCACCCGGCCCCTGAAGGCCGGACCACCGGAAAAGGGAAAAGGACAGACAGAGTAGCTCTGCCCGTCCTCACTGAACCGTCCGCACGGTCGGCGGGTGGATTTACCGGGCCGTGGCCCACTTGATCAGGCCGACTTCCAGCTCATTGCTCAGGCCACCGATTTCGGGAATCATGCGCACGCCCACCGAGTACAGACCGCTTTCCTTGAGCGGCACGTCGGCGCTGAAGGTGCCGTCGCCCTGGTTCTTGAGGGGCACGCGGGTCAGGTGGCCGCCGCGGTTCAGGACCGCCTCCACCCGCAGTTCATCCAGGCCGATGCCGGCCGGGTTGACCTGGGCGACGACCGGAGCCGTCTGACCGGGGTTGCAGGTGGCGGGCAGATCGGCGTGGGCCGTGAGGTGGGTGTGGGGCCACTGCTGGCGCACCCAGGTTTTCCAGCCGGCGATGGCGCGGGCGCGGGCGCTGTCGTCGGCGGCGACTTGCTGGCCACGCTCGCCGATGGGCAGGTAGTACTGCTGCACATAGTCGATGACCTGCCGCTGCATGGAAAAGCGCGGGCTGACGGTCTGGATGGCACGCCGGACCGAGTGCGCCCAGGACGCGTCGCCGGTCGCGTGGCCGTAGTAACGCGGAACGATCTCGCTTTCCAGCGTGTGGTACAGGCTGTAGGCGTCGGCGTCGTCCTGCACGTTCAGGTCGGCGTACTCGCGCTCCTCCCCGATGGGCCAGCCGTTGGTGCTGTCGTAGCCCTCGCGCCACCAGCCGTCCAGCACACTGAAGTTGGGGCTGCCGTTGAACGACGCCTTCATGCCGCTGGTGCCGGAAGCCTCCAGCGGGCGGCGCGGGTTGTTCAGCCAGATGTCCACACCCTGCACCAGATGACGGGCCACGTTCATGTCGTAGTTTTCCAGAATCACGATCTTGCCGCGGAACTCGGGTTCCTGCGACATCTTATAGATTTCCTGGATAAAGGCCTTGCCGGGGTTGTCGGCCGGGTGGGCCTTGCCCGCAAAGACGAACTGCACCGGGCGCTCCGGGTCGTTGACGATGCGGCTCAGGCGCTCGCGGTCACGGAACAGCAGCGTGGCGCGCTTGTAGGTCGCAAAACGCCGCGCGAACCCGATGGTCAGGGCGTTCTCGCTCATCAGCGTGTCCGTAGCGGCCACGTCGGCGGCGCTCGCTCCGTTGCGCAGCATCTGCTCGCGCATACGGGCACGGATGAAGGTGATCATCTCGCACTTCATGTCCAGCTGCACGCCGCTCAGCTGCTGATCGGTGAGCTTCTCCACCGCCGTCCACATCTTTTCGTCTTCCAGCCGCTCGGTCCAGTCCTTGGGCAGCACGGTCGAGAGCAGGTCGCGCATGGCCTGACTGGTAAAGGTCAGGTTGTGTGCGCCGTTGGTGACGTGCCCGATGGGCACCTCCTCGGCCTCCGCACCGGGATACAGGAACTTCCACATGTCGCGGCTGACCTCGCCGTGCAGCTCAGACACGCCGTTGGCCGCGCGGCTCATGCGCAGGGCGAACACGGTCATGGAAAAGGCCGGCACCGTCTGGCCGTCCCAGTTCTGGTCGTGGCGGGCCAGACCGTACAGCTCGTCGCGCGAGGTTGCCAGGCGACCGGGCCACTCGCCGATGTAGCGGTCCATCAGGTCATAGGTAAAGGCGTCGTTGCCCGCCGCGACCGGGGTGTGGGTGGTGAACAGCGTGGAGCTCGCGACCGTTTCCAGCGCGGTGCGGAAGTCCAGCCCCGCCTCCACGTACTCGCGGACACGCTCCAGACCCAGCAGGGCGGCGTGGCCCTCGTTCATGTGGTACACGGACGCCGGAATATCCAGCGCCCGCAGCGCGCGGATGCCCGCGACCCCCAGAAGCACGTATTGCTGCACGCGCAGGTCCTGGTTGCCGCCGTAGAGCCGGGCGGTCAGCTTGCGGTCCTCCTCGCTGTTCTCGGGCACGTTGGTGTCCAGCAGCAGCACCCGGATGCGCCCGATGTTCAGGTTCCACACCCGCACCGACACGTCGCGCCCGGCGATGCGCACCGCGACCCGCGCTTCCTGACCGCTGGCGGTGCGCGCCGGGGTAATGGGCAGGGTGGTCAGGTCCATCTCGTCGTAGGCCTCGTTCTGCCAGCCGTCCCGGTCGAACAGCTGCCGGAAGTAGCCCTGGTGGAACAGCATGCCCACCGCCGTGAAGGGCAGGCCCAGATCCGAGGCACTCTTGCAGTGGTCGCCTGCCAGCACGCCCAGGCCGCCGCTGTAGATGGGCAGCGATTCGTGAAAGCCGTATTCCATGCTGAAGTAGGCCACCGGAGCCATCCCGGCCGCGTTGCGGCTGGCCCAGGTCGCCTTCTTGCCCATGTAGGCATCGAAGTCGGCCATGACCGCCTTGTAGCGCGCCAGGTACCCGGAATCGGCGGCCAGCGCGTCCAGCCGTGCCTGCGAAACCTCCAGCAGCGTGCGGACCGGGTTACGCTGGAAGCGCTCCCAAATGACCGGATCCAGATCCTGATACAGCATCTGTGCGTGGGGGGTCCAGGACCAGTACAGGTTGTAGGCCAGCTCCGAGAGCCGCGCGATAGACGGCGGCAGCTGGGGCAGCACCGTGACTTTGCCGATAACGTTCATACCCGCAGAGCTTACACCACGCCCCTGCCAGCAGATACCCCCAAAGATGGCGTTGTGGACGGCAAAAATTGGAGTTGTCCAGACAGTACGGCGCGCCCTGTTTTTCCGTGCTGCTGGGGCTGCGGGCGCGGCCACCGCTGCGGCGCAGGTGGCCACGCGCGGCGCTAGGCTCTGTTCCATGACCGCGAATGACCCCGAGACGGCGGCCCTGTTGCTGGAAGGGGACCGGCTGGCCCGGCACCTGGCCCAGACCCTGGGCGGCACCCTGCACGACCAGAACCGTCTGGTGCTTCTGGGCCGCAGTCTGGCGCTGAATCTGGTCCGGGCCTTCGGGCCCACGGTGGAACACGTCACGCGCCGGGCCGGCACGCCGCTGCATGCCGTTCTCACCCTGGATGAACGGGACCGCGCGGTGATTCAGAGTGTCTCGGCAGACGGCGAGGTGCTGGGGCGGCTGCCGGTCGACGACCTGCTCGGCGAACTGCTGTTCGTGCGCGGCCAGCTGCATCCCGACGTGCGGACCCACCTGCAAGATGGCCTGACCGGAGACGAACACCACGCCACCCGCGCCCTGGTGGCCTGCCTGAAGAGCCGCCCGGTCCTGAGCGCGATGGAACGGCAGGTCCGCGCCGTGCTGCGGGAGGCGCGGGCGACCGTATAGCGGCGCAGGCCTTCAGCGAAACGGCCTGAAAGCACGTGGCTTCCAGGCCGGCTTCTCAGATGGGGCCGTCAGGGTGAGGAGGGGTGAAGCTCAGCTGCCCGTGGCAGCGTCGTCTGCGGCGGCGGCGCCGTCGTCGGTCTGCCCCTGAGGTCCGTCCGGAGCGTCCAGACTTCCGCGCGGTCCACTGCGCGGTCCGCCGTCACGCCCGCCAGGACCGTGCATCCCGCGCCCCCCTCCCCCGGGGCCGCCCCTGCCCCCGAACATCCTGAAGGGATCATTCTGCAGCCGGGTCTTCATGTCGGCGGCGCGGTTGCCCGCGATGTTGCCGTCCTTCACGCCCTGATCGATGGTGGCGTTCCCGGCGGCCAGGGCGGCGGCCCTGAGCTTATCCAGGCTGATGCCCAGCTGCGCGGCCAGTTTCTGCAGATACACGTCGGCGTAGTTGGTGCCGCTGCCCTGCGGAGTCTGGCCCTGCCTGTTCTGCCGCTGTCCCGGTTGCGCGGGTTGCACGCGCTGCGGGGTGGGCTGAGCCTGGGTGGCCGTTCCGGTGGCCGCTGTCCCGGTGGCCGCCGTGCCGGTCTGCTGGGCCAGCACCGCTCCCACCGTCAGCGGCAGCGCAGCCAGGGCGATCAGTGGCAGGCGGGTCTTGTTGAAGATGGTCTTCTTGACTTGCTTTTCCTGACTCATGTGGAGTCCTCCTGTAGGGGTCGTGGGCTGGAATGCGTTTCCTGCCCTGCCCTCAGCGTGCCAGCGCCGTATCCAGAACCAGCGCACGATCCTTGCAGGAACGGTGAAGGCGCGGTTCACCCACCCGACCCGGAAGGTGGCAACGGTCTCCTCCGCTCTGGAGGCCTTCTGGTATGCTGCGGCGCTTTGCGACGCTTTTCCGCCCCCGCCGCGCTGTGGTACGCGCGCCTGAGCACCTGGCCGGGCGTGCTGACCCTGCTGTCGGTGCTGGCGGTGGTGCTGGGCACGCCGGTGCGTCCGCCGGACCTGGGTCCGCGTCTGAGCGCCAGCAACGTGGCGCCCGCGTTGCCCGAACTCCGGGCCGCGCCACAACCGGGCCCCACGGCCCCTGTACTGGGCGCGCCGCCCACCGAGTCCTTCCGCCCATCCGGGGCAGGACGGCGGTCGGGCAGCGTACTGACCCGCTGGGAAGCGCCCCACCTGCGCCCCGAACTCACCGTGCTGGGGCGGCGGCAGACGGACGGCGGCTAGCGGGGCGCAGATGCGTCGCCCCCGACCCCTTCCCCCTCTTCCCCCTTCAGGAGCCCCACCGTGACCTACGGCAACAACCGCAAAAACAAGGGTGGCAACGACCGCCGCCCGCCACCGCCCCGGCGCAAGGCCGCACCCAGCGCCGGCCGCTCCAGCCCCTGGGTTCCCGTCCTGCTGCTGCTCACGCTGCTCGCCAGCCTGGCCTACATCTGGCGCCCCTGGGAACACCCCAACAGCCTGGGCAGCCTGTGGAACGACAAGTTCCAGTTCATTACCCTGGGCCTGGACCTCAAGGGCGGCCTGCGCATCGAACTGGCCCCCGAGTCCGGTACCGCCACCAAGGACGAGCTGGACCGCGTCAAAACCGTCATCGAGAACCGCGTCAATGCCCTGGGTGTGGCCGAGCCCACCGTGACGGTGGCGGGCGGCAAGCGCGTGGTCGTCGAGATTCCCGGCGCCACGCCCGCCGTGCAGCAGCGGGCACGCGAGATCATCCAGCGCACCGCCAAGCTGGAATTCCGCATCGTGCAGGACGGCGCGCAGCCCGATCCCGCGTTGCGAACGAGCAAGCCCGGCTCCGGCGGGTACACCCTTGCCCAGCTGGGACCGGTCCTCGCCACCGGCGAAACGGTGGAAAGCGCCACCTCGGGCACCAATCCCCAGACCGGGCAGTGGGTCGTCAATTTCCAGACCACCGACACGGGCGCACAGACCTTCGGCGACTTCACCGGCAAGAACGTGGGCAAGCTGATGGCCGTGGTGCTCGATGACCAGATCCAGAGCGTGGCGACCATCAACCAGCGCCTGTTCCGCGACATTCAGATCAGCGGCAGCTTTACCCCCGAGGAAGCCAACCAGCTGGCCCTGGTCCTCAAGTCCGGCGCGCTGCCCATCAAGATCAAGACCGAGGCCGAGCAGGCCATCGGGCCGACGCTGGGCGCAGACGCCATCCGCAGCGGCGCGATTGCCGCGCTGGTGGGCATCGGCCTGGTCTTCGTAATGCTCTTCGCGTACTACGGCCTGTGGTTCGGGCTGGTCGGCGCGCTGGGACTGCTGTTTTCCAGCATCCTGATCCTGGGCATGCTCTCGGGCTTCGGGGCCACGCTGACGCTGCCGGGCATCGCCGGTCTGGTTCTGACCATCGGGGCCGCCGTGGACGGCAACGTGATCTCCTTCGAGCGCATCAAGGAGGAGCTGTACCGAGGCAAGGGCATCCGGAACTCCATCGAGGCCGGCTACAAGCACTCCACCGCCGCGATTCTGGACGTCAACGCCTCGCACCTGCTCGCGGCCATCGCCCTGTACAACTACTCCACCGGGCCGGTCAAGGGCTTTGCAGTCACGCTGATGATCGGTGTGATCGCCGCCACCTTCTCCAATCTGGTGTTCGCCAAGTGGTTCATCGGCTGGCTGGCCCAGCGCCGCCCGAACATGAGCGCGCCGCAGTGGATCAAGAACACCCGCATCGACTTCATCAAGGCCGCGCCGTACATCACCACGGCCAGCGTGCTGCTCGCCATCGTGGGCGGCAGCATCCTGGCCACCAAGGGCCTGAACTTCGGGGTGGACTTCACGAGCGGCACCACCGTGACCCTGCGGACCGACGCCAGCACCAACACCGAGCAGGTCCGCGCGGCGGCCGCGGCGGCCGGCGTGTCCAAGGTGAATGCCCAGAGCGCAGCCATCCAGCGCGACATCAACCCCGCCCTGAGCGGCGCGCAGTACAGCGTCAAGGTGCCGGAACTGACCGCCGCCGAGACGCAGACGCTGGGTACCGCCCTGGCCAAGCTGCCCGGCGGCGTGATCCAGGCCACCGAGACGGTGGGCCCCACCGTGGGCCGGGAGCTGACCCAGAAGACCATCTACGCCGTGCTGCTGGGCCTGGGCCTGATTCTGGTGTATGTGGGCTTCCGCTTCGACTTCGTCATGGGCCTGGGCAGCATCGTGGCCGTGCTGCACGACGTGGCCATCGTGATGGGGCTGTATTCCCTGCTGGGTCTGGAGTTCGGCATTGCCAGCGTGGCCGCGCTGCTCACCCTGATCGGCTACTCGCTCAACGATTCGATCATCGTCTCTGACCGCATCCGGGAAAACATCCGCGAGATGCGCGGCAAGGGCTTCCGCGAGATCGTCAACACCAGCATCAACCAGACCCTCTCGCGCACCATCATGACCTCGGTGTCCACCATGCTGCCGCTGGCCAGCCTGCTGGTCTTCGGCGGTCCGGTGCTGCGCGACTTCAGCCTGGTCCTGCTGATCGGCATCATCATCGGCACCTACAGCAGCGTCTACATCGTGGCGCCGCTGGTCGTGTACGTCGAGGAATGGAACAAGAAGCGCCACTCCGGGGGCAAGGCCGCCAAGGCCTGAGCGCAGCCCTCCTCCACCGGCCCCGTTCCTCACTGTGAGGGACGGGGCTTTGCTTTTGATCCTCGGCGGTCTTCCGCACCTTCCCCGGCTCCCCTAGCCACTTCCTACCCACACGGGCCACTTTTCCGGCAGAGTAGACCGGATATGAGTGAACAACTGTCGGTCGCCATTGTGGGAGGCAGCGGGTATGCAGGCGGGGAATTCCTGCGGCTGGCGCTGGGGCATCCCCACCTGAACGTCACGCAGGTAACGAGTGAGCGCAGCGCCGGAACGCCGGTCAGCATGGTCCACCCCAACCTGCGCGGGCGCACCACCCTCAAGTTCCGCAAACTGGCCGAGCTGGAGGAAGCGGACGTGATCGTTCTGGCCCTGCCGCACAACTCGGCCGCCAAACGGCTGGCCGAGTTCGAGGGCAAGGGCCGTATCCTGATCGATCTGTCCGCCGACTTCCGCCTCAAGGACCCGGAGGTGTACCGCAAGGTGTACGGCGAGGCCCACCCGGCCCCCGAACAGCTGGGGGACTGGGTATACGGCAACCCCGAGCTGCACCGAGAGGACCTGCGCGGCGCCACGCGCATCGCGTGTGCGGGCTGCTTCGCCACCTCGGTGATTCTGGCGCTGTACCCGCTGCTCAAGCTGGGAGTGCTGCTGCCCAGGGACATCATCGCCACCGGTCTGGTGGGCAGCAGCGCGGCTGGGGCGAGCGCCAGCGACTCCTCGCACCACCCCGAGCGGGCCGGCAGCCTGCGGGTGTACAAGCCGGTGGGCCACCGCCACACCGCCGAGGCCCAGCAGGAGCTGCCCGGACACTTTCCGCTGCACCTGACCGCCATCAGCACGCCGCGCGTGCGGGGCATCCTGACCACCGCGCAAGCCTGGATTCCCGACGGCTACAGCGACCGCGACGTCTGGAGCGCCTACCGTGAGGTGTACGGCCAGGAACCGTTCATCCGCATCGTGAAGGTCGCCAAGGGCATCCACCGCTACCCCGATCCGATGCTGCTGGACGGCACCAACTACTGCGACATCGGCTTCGAGATGGACCAGGACACCGGCCGCGTCGTTCTGATGAGCGCCATCGACAACCTGGTCAAGGGCACGGCGGGCCACGCCATCCAGTCGCTGAACATCGCGCAGGGCTGGCCCGAAACGGCGGGACTGGAATTCGCGGGGCTGCACCCTGCCTGAAGCCCCCATGGCCGGTACTGGAGGAAGCGCTCGATATTGTCAAATGTAAATCATTTAGACGATTTTGTTGACATATACTAAGCCAGTTGCCAGAATGCCGGCACGAGAGGCCCCCATGACCCAGGACATCCCCGCCGACGCCCCCACCATCAGCCCGCCCATTCCCGCCCACTCCTGGGCCATCATCGATTCCACCCTGCGGGAGGGCGAGCAGTTTGCACGCGGCAACTTCAAGAGCGGCGACAAGATCGAGATTGCCCGGGCGCTCGACGCTTTCGGAGCCGAGTACATCGAGCTGACCACCCCGATGGTCAGTTCCCAAACCGCCGCCGATATCCGCCAGCTGGCTGGGCTGGGGCTGAAGGCCAAGCTCCTCACGCACGTGCGCTGCCACATGGATGATGTGCAGCGGGCGGTAGACACCGGCGTGGACGGTCTGGACCTGCTGTTCGGAACATCGAGCTTCCTGCGCGAGTTCTCGCACGGCAAGAACATTGGGCAGATCATCGAGTCGGCCCAGACGGTGATCGGCTGGATCAAGACCAACCATCCGGACCTGGAACTGCGCTTCTCCGCCGAGGACACCTTCCGCAGCGAGGAAAGCGACCTGATGGCGGTGTACCGCGCCGTCTCCGATCTGGGCGTTCACCGGGTCGGTCTGGCAGACACGGTGGGGGTGGCGACGCCGAGGCAGGTCTACGCCCTGGTGCGCGAGGTCCGCAACGTCATTCACGCCGAATGTGGCATCGAGTTCCACGGCCACAACGACACCGGCTGCGCGGTCAGCAACGCCTACGAGGCCATCGAGGCGGGGGCCACCCACATCGACACGACCATTCTGGGCATCGGCGAGCGCAACGGCATCACGCCGCTGGGGGGCTTTCTGGCCCGCATGTTCACCTTCGATCCTCAGGGACTGGTGGACAAGTACAACCTGGAAATGTTGCCGCAGCTCGACAACATGATTGCCCGCATGGTGGGGCTGCCCATTCCCTGGAACAACTACCTGACCGGCGAATTCGCCTACAACCACAAGGCCGGCATGCATCTCAAGGCCATCTACCTGAATCCGGGTGCGTACGAGGCCATTCCGCCCGGCGCGTTTGGCGTGGGCCGGCGCATCCAGGCGGGCAGCAAGGTTACCGGCAAGCACGCGATCGCCTACAAGGCCCGCGAGCTGGGCCTGCACTACGGCGAGGACGCCCTGCGCCGCGTCACCGACCACATCAAGGCCCTGGCCGAGAACGATGATCTGGACGACGCACACCTGGAAGAGTTGCTGCGCGAATGGGTCAGCGCGTAACGCGCAGCGGAGTGTCGGGGGACGAGGCCAGTCAGAATCAGGACATGACCGTGTTCCGCCTGGCCGCCCGCTACCGTGTCCTCGCCGCGCAGGGGGAGGGCGGCAAGGCCGTCGCCGTCTTTGCTGGTCCGGAGGGTCCTGATGTGGGAGGCGACCTGCAGGCCCGGGCAGCACAGGCCGGGGCCCCCCTGAGCGTGTTCATACAGTCCGTCAGCCCGTCCGAAGTCTCTCTGCGGGTCTTCACCCCACAAAAGGAGAAGGGCAGTTCGGACAGCGCAGCCATTGCGGCCCTGACGCACCTGCGCCCGCACCTGCTGGACGTGGCCGAGGTTCATATGGGCGGAGAGACCCTGCCCGCCCAGCTGTGCGGCGGCGAGTGGCTGCTGCGTCAGGGAGTGCCAGAGGTCGCCGAGGTAAAGGTGGCCGGGACAAGTGCCGATCTCTCCGCCCCCCTCGGCCTGACGCCGGAGCGGATCTGGACGGCCAGCCTGGGCCGCCCCAACCTGGTGGTCGAGGTGGGCAGTCTCGCCGCGCTGGACGCCTTCATGCCCGACGCACAGGCAGTCTCGGCACTGGGCCGCGCCACCGGCACGACCGGGCTGATCGTGTTCACGCCGGGCGGGCCCGGGCACGCGGACCTGAGCTTCCGGGCGTTTGGTCCCCTGAAAGGATTTCTGGAAGACGCCGCGAGCAGCAACATGCTCGCCTGCACGGTGGGAGCGCTGGGACGGCTGGGCCGCCTGCCCGACGACACCCACCTGTTGAAGGCAGCGCAGCGAAAACCGGGGCAACCTGCGCGGCTGACCGTTCAGTTTGCCGGAATGGCCGAGGGCAGCGAGGTCTGGGTGGGCGGAGCCGCCGTTCCACTGAGCTGAGCTGTCCCACTGACCTGAACTGTGCCCCACCTCTGAACAGAGGAGAACAGTTCGCCGTCACCTTGCCGGCTGCGCGCAGGCCCTAAACTACCCGGATGCAGCTTCTTCTCGACCTTCACCCCGATTCCTACCCGCTGGAGGGTTTCCGGCGCACCCAGTTGCTGGAATGGGTGTACGTGCAGGGGGTGGGAAGCTTCGAAGCCATGACCAACCTTCCGGGGCCGGCCCGCGCTGAACTCGCGCAGCAGTATCACCTCAATCCGTTCCGCGAGATCGAGACGGTACGCAGCCATGACGGCAGCGTCAAGTACCTGTTCACCCTGCACGACGGACGGCAGATGGAAGCGGTCTACATGCCGTACCTGGACCGCAAGACGGTGTGCGTGTCCACCATGGTGGGCTGCCCCGCCCGGTGTTCCTTCTGCGCCACCGGCGCGATGGGCTTCGGGCGCAACCTGACGCCCGGCGAGATCGTGGGGCAGGTGCTCGCCGTGGCCGGAGGTGAGGGGCTGGCCCCCCGCGAACTGCGCAATCTGGTGTTCATGGGCATGGGCGAGGCGATGCTGAACTACGACAACACCATGCAAGCGGCCCGCATCCTGCTGCACCCGCAGGCGCTGGGCATGAGCAAACGCCGCATCACCCTGTCGACCGTGGGCATTGCGCGCGGCATTCAGCGGCTGGCCACCGAGGATGATCTGGGCCTCAAGCTGGCGATCAGCCTGCACGCTCCCGACGAGGAGACCCGCCAGCGCATCATTCCGACCGGAGCGGCCAACTCGATTGCCGAGATCATGGCGGCGGCGCGCGAGTATCAGGGAGTGACCGGGCGGCGCATCACCTTCGAATACACCATGCTGCGCGGCATCAACGACCATCCGTGGCAGGCTGAGCTGCTCGCGGACCTGCTGCGCGGGCTGGTCAGCCACGTCAACCTGATTCCCATGAATCCCTGGGATGGCTCAGGCTTCCAGAGCAGCACCGAGGCCGACATCCAGACCTTCTACGATCTGCTGGAAGCGCGCGGCGTGGACGTCAGCGTGCGCCGCTCGCGCGGCAAGGATGCGGGCGCGGCGTGCGGCCAGCTCGCGCTGAAACGGCCCGGAGCGGTGACCGGCGGCATCCCCAGCGGCGCGGCCTCCTGAAGAGGGTGCGGCTCCGACCCCATTTACAGTAAGGGTTCAGGAAGACAGCGCCCGCTACCCTGGATGCGATTCTCGACCCGCATCTCAGGAGGCTTTCAGGTGAAGCATTACAAACGTTCCTTGCTTATCGGGCTGATGGGCCTCGCCAGCGGCAGTTCGGCCCAGACCATGATGGAGACCGTCACGTCCGTCGGCATTCAGAACACCCTGCAGTCGGCCGCCATGCCCAGCCTCAAGGTGCCGGCCCTGCCTCCGCGGCCCACGCCCGAACAGGCAGCGGGCCAGTCCGCCCAGACTCCGGCTGCGCCCACGTCCGGCAGCGTGGCGACGCCGGTCCCTACCCCGGCCCCTGCCACGCCCACCCCCCGCATGCCTGTCACTCCACTCACCGCCGAGCAGCAGGAGCGGCTGGGGCAGGCCCGCAGCGCCTTCCAGGCCGGCCAGTACGTTCCGGCCCGTGACGCCTTTGAGGCCCTGGTGGCCCAGAACTACACCAATCCCGAACCGCACTTCGGTCTGGCCCTGGCGCTGTTCGCCCTGAACAACGACAAGGGCGCGGCCTTCGAGCTCGGGCAGTTCATGACGCTGGCCCCGGACCGCTACGAGGGACCGTACAACCTGGGCGTGCTCGCCGGCCGCCGGGGAGACCACGAGCAGGCGCTGCAACTGTATACACAGGCGGCGGGCCTGATGGCCGGGCAGGCCTCTGCTGCGGAACAGCGGCAGGTGCTTGAAGCCCTGGCCGCCGAGCAGACCCGTAAGCAGGACTACGCCGCGCTGAGCACCACCCTGGCCGCCGTCGCCGCGCTGGCCCCCAACGATCTGGAGGTGACCTACCGGCTGGCTCAGGCCCGCACGCTGGCCGGTCAGGGAACGCTGGCCCTGCCGGGCGTGTACGCGCTGCTTCAGCGCGACGGCTCGCGGCTAGACGCGGCGCTGCTCCTCGCCGACATCTATGTGGCGCAGGACCTGCCGGACCGGGCCGCGCGTGAGCTGGACGCCGCCGTGCTGCGGGCGGGCAACGGCACGGCCCGTTCGGCGCTGCTGCTGCGCAAGGCCGAGATTCTGGCGGCGGGCGGCGATACCCGCGCGGCCCTCAGCGCCGCCGAGGACGCTGCCCGTGAGGACCAGCGCAACGCCGCCGCCTTCGCCCACATCGGCGAGTGGCGGGCCGCCCGCAACGACCGCGCCGGCGCCCTGAGTGCGTACATCAGCGCCGTCAAGCTGGACCCCAAAAATGCCGGGTACCGCACCGATCTGGCCGCCGTGCGCCTGAACCTGGGCCGCTACGCCGAGGCCGCCAACGACACACTGCTCACCCTCAAACTGCGCCCGGACGAGACCATCCTGACCCGCGCGCTGTTCATCCAGGGGGTGGCGGCCTACCGCCAGGGCCAGTACGCCCGCGCCGTCACCGCCCTGAAATCCAGCCAGACCCGCCGTCCCGACGCCGAGACTGCCCTGTGGCTGGGCCTCAGCGCCTATGCCCGCCAGGACTACCCGGCGGCGGCCGACGCCCTGACCGAGAGCGTCCGGCTGAGCCCCACGCCCACCGCCCGCCTGAACCTGGCCTCGGCCCTGCTTGCCAGCGCCCGTTACCCGGAAGCCGAGGCCGTGCTGCGCGGTCTGGTTACCGAGGACCCCAAGGCGGCCGAGGCGTGGTACATGCTTGGTCTGGCCCAGCGCTCGCAGCGGCATGAGGAGGATGCCCGGCAGTCCCTGAAAACCGCGGCCAACCTGGGCAGCTCCAAGGCCAGGGAAGCACTCAAACAGTAGCTGGTCTGTATATGGGTGGCGGGGTATCAATGCCCCGCCGCCCGCTGTCGTCTGCATTTAGCCTGAGGCCACCGCCCACCCACGGGAAAGCCACTCACAGGAAAGGCAGACGCTCTGTCCCCCGCTCATACGCTTTTTTGTAAGCTGAAGCGCGGCATTCTGCAGGGTCCCCGTGTAGCGGGGCCGGCCACCATTTTCAGGGGGCGCGGATGCCGGACTTTTCAGGAGGGTTTTATGCGGGCAAACACACCGGGCCAGGGCCTTTTCAATCGGGCCGCAGACAGCACAGGCGGCATTCAACGGAGCGCAACACACGGCCGGAGCCTTCTGCCGGCACA
The DNA here is from genome assembly GCF_014647075.1 of Deinococcus aerophilus. NCBI lineage: Bacteria > Thermotogati > Deinococcota > Deinococci > Deinococcales > Deinococcaceae > Deinococcus > Deinococcus aerophilus. Next base: position 65,671 of record NZ_BMOM01000003.1, read on the forward strand.
GCAACGCACTGTCCAGACGACGGCTCCTTATGCCTCACGGAGTGGCCGATGAGCAAACCGGCCTCTTCTCCCCGCCGCTGGCCCGACCTGCTGATTGCGGTATTGGTGGTGGTTCTGCTCGGCGGCTTTGCGGCCCTGCTGCTGCAACAAAACCGCTTGGCCACGGCCAGCCCGCCTGCCGTGCCCACGGCCCCCGGCACGACCGGAGACACCTCCCCGGCTGCGGACACCACCGCGACCGCCCCGCTGCCAGATGCGGCAACCCCGGACACCACGGCCTCCGAACCGGCGGCTGCCGACACCACCGCTCCTGACACCGCCAGTGTTCCGGCAGCTCCCACGATCACCCCCGCCGCGCCCAGCACGGCCCAGACGCCGGACAGCGCGGCTCCCGCGCCGAGCGCCACGTCCGGTGGCGAGACGGCCAGCGACGTCACGCTGGCTCCCGCACCGGCGCCAGACACCGCCGGAACCACGGAAGCTCCCGTGATCACCGCCACGCCGGTGGTCCCCGAGGCGGCTGCGACGGATACCCCCGCCGCCGACACGACCAGCACCGACGCGACGGCTGCCGACGGTCAGACTCCGGCCAGCGATACCACCACCGCCGCGCCTGCTCCCCGCAGCGGCGGCGCCGTGGCCACCAGCGAAAGCCGGGTCCCGCTGCGCAGCGATTACCGCATCAGCCTGGGCACCTTCGGCAGCGAGGGCACTGCCCTCAGCCGCACGGCTCCGGTCAGCTCGCTGGGATACACGGTCTATCCCATTGACGTGGGTGAACAGGTGGTGGCGCAGATTGGCCCCTTCGCCGACGAGGCCACCGCCCGGCAGGCGCTCAGCGACGTGCAGCGGGCGTATCCCGGCGCGCTGCTGTACCCGCCGCGCAACCGTCCGGCCAGCAGCACGCCGGCCCCCACTGCCACCCCAGCGCCGGCGACCTCCACTCCTTCCACCCCGGTGCCCGCTGCGGCGGCCCCAGCCCCCAACGGTCCGGTCTACCTGCAGGTCGGGGCCTTCGACCGGGTCGAGAGCGCGCAGAAGCTGGTCGAGCAGCTGCGTGACCTGGGCTACGTGCCCACCGTGAACGCCCCCGAGGGACGTAAGGTGACGGTGGCGGTAGGGCCCTACACCGGCGACGCCCTCACCCGCACCGAGAACCGGCTGGACGCCAACAACCTGGATCACTTCCGGGTGCGCTGATGTCCGAGATCCCCACCGCCGCCATCAGCCGGCTGGTCACCTACCTGCGCATTCTGGAACAGCTTGAAGGGCAGGAGATCGCCCGCACCAGCAGCACCGATCTGGCCGAGCGCGCGGGGGTAAGCGCCTTCCAGGTCCGCAAGGATCTGGCTTATTTTGGGCGCTTCGGAACGCGGGGCATGGGGTACACCGTGGCCCTGCTCAAGCGGGAACTGGTGCGTGTGCTGGGCCTCAACCAGACCTGGAACGTCGTCATCGTCGGCGTGGGCCGGCTGGGACAGGCCATCGCCAACTATCCGGGGGCCAGCGATTACCAGTTTCAGTACGTGGGCCTGTTCGATGTCAGTCCCGAGCTGGTGGGGCGGCAGGTGCGGCAATTGACGGTGCGCCACATAGACGAGCTCAAGGACTTCGTGCGGGACAACAAGGTGGACATGGGGTTTCTGGCCGTGCCACCCGAGCGTGCCCAGGACGCCGCGCAGGCGCTGGTGGACGCCGGGGTACGCGGCATCCTGAACTTTGCTCCGGTGGTCATCGGGCCGCGTCTGCCCGAAGGCCGCCCCTCTGAGGGCAGTGGACAGCAAGAAATTGGTGATGAATGGCGTGCTGTAATCGTCGAGAACGTCGATTTCCTGGCTGGGATGAAGCGGCTCGCCTTCTACATCCGCAATCCCCTCTTGAAAGACCCCACTGGTCCAGAAACCCCCGCTTAGGCAAGCAAGCACCTCAATTCCTCGGTGTTTGTCTGCAAGGTGATGCTCCCCTTCCAGCCGTACATCTTTGCAACACCCAGAACGCCGCACCCCTCCTGTCTGCAATCAGGGCGTGCGGCGTCCTTATACGTTCCTCGGGCAATGGTCGGTTTCAGGCTGGAGCCGCTTGGCTGATGCGAACTTTCAGCAAGAAAGTGGTAATGAATGCCGTGCTGTAATCGCCGGGAACGTCGGTTTTCTGGCCAGCACAAAGCAGCTGGCCTTCTACAGGCTCCACTGTTCAGTGAAAGATCCGTCCCGGAGGACCCCGCATGAAGAAACTCTCCCTACTCGCCCTCCCCCTTATTCTTGCAGCGTGCGGTGAAACCGGTGTGAATGTCGGTCAGGGCTTCGGCATGACGGCCGCTCTGAATGGCACTGAAGTCAGTGCCGACGTCGTCAACGTCTATTCGAAAAATGCTGACGGAACACGCGGCGCGTACGTAGGCAGTGAGGTCAAGGCATACAAGTCTACTCAGGGCAACCTGAACTTCCAGGTGCAGGCCGCCAGCCTGGGACTGACGATCACCTCGGCCAAGATCGTGTACACGGATGCATCCGGTACTCCATTTGCCGCACCATCCAACGTCTTCAACATCTCTATGATCCTTAAAGTTCCCGAAGGGTACGTCTGCCCCAGTAACGCTGCAAGCTGCACCTACACCGATAAAACAGCCACGCCAGTCACGTTTGGCGAGCCGGGTGCAAACCTGTATCTGCTAAGCGAACAGGCCGCTATTGCTGCCGCTGACAGCTGCGTGGATGGCTCCGCGGCCCTTGCGCCCGGTCAGGGGGGCTGTGCTGAAGTCCGCATGAACATCACCCTGAGCGGCCAGGACACCCTCGGCACCATCCGTACCGTCACCATTCCCCAGGCACAGGTCCGCGTTTACATCGCCACCGTTACCGAAGAGGTCCGCTGAATGAAAATTGTTCCCCGCAACCCCATTCTTCTCCTTCTGACCGGAACCCTCGTCGCCTGTGGTGGCGGCAGCACCCCCAGCACCCCTGGGAACAACGCGCCCACTGTGAATATTAAGGCCGGTGGCCGCGCCATTACCCCTGATACCTATCTGCCCAGCCGCGGCCGCCTGGACGTCAGCGTCTCCGACCCGGATATCGGCGGCAGCATCAAGAAGGTCAGCTATTCCATTGACAATGGTGCCAAGATCGAATTGACCCCTGCGGCGTCCATTACACTCCCTCTTCCGGCCCTGACCGGCGGACAGCATGAGGTGGCCGTGGAAGCCACGGACAACGCCGGCGCCGTGACGACCATTAAGGCCCCCTTCCTCATTGACGCAGCCGCACCCACCCTGAACACCATGAATCTGAACGGCCAAGTTGCTGCAGAGACCGCCACCTTGACCGTCGGTGACGCCGCTCTGCTCAGCGTTACGGCGCAGGATACCCGCGGCGATACCGAGAATACCCCCGGTCCCGTGATCATCCGTGTGCTGGAAAGTGGCACGCTCGTCAAATCCGTCAGTGGCAGCACCATGACAGTGGACCTGACCAAAGCGCCCAGCAACACGGCCCGCACTGCCGGAACTGTAATCTTCACCGTTGAAGCGCAAGACAGCGTAGGCTTCGTGACCAGCCGCAACATTGCCGTGACCTTCAATGCCGCCAGCACTGGCGACAACGGAGGCGTGACCGCGCCCACCTTCACGTGGCTGAGCCCCGCCAGCGACTTCGTGAAAGGAGGTGGCAGCGTCACTCTGCGGGCCACCGCCACCCGCAACGGCCAGGACCTGAGCAGCCAGATCATCTACACCGCCACCTGCGGCACCATCGCTGGGAACATCTGGACCCTGGGGGCCGACTGCGCCGATGGCAGCAAGCAGAGCGTCACCGCCACCGTCACCGACGGCGGCCGCAGCTTCAGCAGCCCTGCCAAGGTCATCACGGTGGACGCCAGCGACCCCACCGTGCAGATCATCAGCCCCCAGCAGGGCCAGAGCTTCACGCAGAATCCCATCAAGATCAGCGTCACCGGTACCGACGCCGTCAGCGGATTGGACCGCATTCTCGTGGAAGCGAGCAAGGACGGCATCAGCTACACGCAGGTGGGGGTCGTCACGGCGGCCAGCGGCGACGTTACCTGGGCCCCCATGAGCGGCACGTACACCCTGCGCGCCACCGCTACCGACAAGACCGGCCGCACCAGCACCACCACCCTGAGCGGCATCAAGGTCAACCTGACCAGCAGTGACGCGACACCCCCCACCGGGAATATCAATGCTCCTGCTGGCGACATCAAAGGCCAAGTTGCGCTGACGGTGACGGCCTTCGACACCACGACCGTCACAGATGCGGCCAGTGGCGTTGCCACGGTTAGCCTGTACATTGATGGTCTGCTGAGCGGAACCCAGACCACCGGGGTAAACAGGACATACACTTTCCCGACCGACACCACCAAGCTCAGCGAAGGGAATCACGTGGTCAAGGCAGTGATCACCGATAACGCCGGGAACACGTTCACGACCTCCGAAGCGATTGTACGCGTGAACAACGCTGCCCCCACCGTCACCATCAGCAACCCCGCCAATGGCGCGCTGCTGGGCAGCACCAGCGACGCTACCGTGAAAGCAACGGCAACCGACACGACTCCCAGCGACACCGTCACACGGGAGTACAGCGTTGACGGCAGCGCATTCACGGCCACCGTGCCCACCCTGCCCAAGACGGACGGCACACACACTGTCACGGTGCGCGCCACCGACACAGCTGGCAACACCGGCACCGCCACCTCCACCTACACGTACGACGGCACCGCCCCGACCGTGCAGATCACCAGCCCCACCCAGGGCCAGATGTTCACCAGCACCCCGGTGACCATCAACGTGATCGGCCAGGACAGTGGCACTGGCGTCGCCAGCGTCAAGGTGTACGCGAACGACGGCAGTGGCGAAGAACTGATTGGTACGCTCGGCGGAAACGGCAGCGTCACCTGGTTCCCCCGCAAGACGGACGGTACCCCTTACATCATCACAGCGCGAGCCACCGACCGGGCCGGTAACGCCAGCGCCGACGCAACTGTGAGCGGCGTAAAGGTTCAGACGGCGAGCACCGTGACCATCGCCAACGATCCGAGCATCACGGTGCCCAGCGCGAATCCCAAGGGCGCCAAGTTCACCGATTCCGGCCTTGCCTACGTTCGCGGTCCTCTGGTGGTCAGCGCCACGGCCACCACCACCGCCCCCAGCTTCAGTCTGGCTGACCTGCAGGTTGACGGTCAGACGCGCAGCAGTCTCACGGCACCTGCTGCTCAGCCGACATTCAACTTCGACTTCGACACGTTGAACGAGGGCCTGCACGACGTCGGTGTTCGCTTCACTGACTCGCTGGGCACGGTGGGTATTGCCAAAACCACCGTGTTCGTCGACAAGACCGCGCCCGTCATCACCTGGAATACCCCCAGCCTGACAAAGGCAGCCGTCGACCTGAACGCCACGGCAATTGACGCCGCCTCAAGCGCCAATGTGACCATCCCAGTCACGTATAGCGAGAACGGGAAATCCGTCGCAGGCCCGATTACCGGCGACGGTCAGCACACTGTGACTGCCAACGCTGTCGATAACGTCGGCAACGTCGGCACCCGCACCGTGACCTTCACGATCGACTCCACAGACCCGGATATCGTTCCAGCCCTCCCGGATGACCAGACCAATCCACAGCAGTTCACCACTGCGCCCATCACGTTGGCGGCCACGGCTACGGACGCAACCACCAGCGTCACGAGCATCGAGGTGCTCGTGGGCTTGCAGGGCCAGACACTCACGACCCTCGGTCGGCAGAACGGATCTTCATACAGCGCCGTGTTCACCCCATCAGTCGCTGGCGACTACACCGTGCAGTACATCGCCCGTGACGCAGCAGGCAACAGCAGCACCGTCAAGCGGAACTTCCGGTACTCCGCACCCGTCGAGAAGGCTCCAGATCCCAAGCTCTCCGTAGTTGGAGGCGCACCCTACAGCGGCAACATGAGTGTGAACGTCTCGGGGAACTATGACAGCCTGAGTCAGGTTGACCGGACGATTCTGCAGATCACGGATGCCAAGGGAATCATCGATAATTCGACATACGTGACCACACAGTCACAGGCGACCTTCAGCATTGACACGACAAAACTGGCCAACGGGATTGCCAAACTGTCCCTGATCGCGTACACGAAGTCAGGTCTCCGGAGCATCAGCCCAGTGACTGAAGCTGAAATCAAGAACGTCCTCAAACCTGTCCTGGCGATTGCGGCACCCTCTGACGGAGCTGCGGTCACCACGCCCAGCGTGCCGGTCAGGGTCACGCTGACCCGGAGCGGCGACACGAACTTTACCTTCACGCCCGCCACTGTCAACGTCGATCTCATGGATTACCGCGGTCAGCTCATCCAGCAGAAAGTCGTTTCCTGCGCTGCGAGCGTTGACGCCGCCACCTATACCTGTGACACCACCTTCGACATTGCCAGCCTGCCTGCCGATACCTACACCGTGCGCGCTTCTGCTCAGGTAACTGTCGAGGGGACGGTCCAGCCCCTGAGCGTCATCAGTCGCTTCACCTCGAACACGGTCAGCGTGAATCCGCCCGCTGCGACCATCAGCTTCCCCACTGCGGTCACCCTGACCGGCGGCACCCGTGTTCCGGCCAGGATCGACAGCGGTTCGGGCTTCTTCGCCACCGTCAGTGATAACACCAGCATTCAGTACGTCGAGGCGCGGATCGTGGGGCCTTACGCTGAAGGGAACATCGAGACGGACGGCACCCGCCAGTGCCAGGCCAGCGGAAGCATCGTCAGTGGCGAGAGTGAGCTCAATATCCTTGTGTTGAACATTCCCGGTGCGGCCCTGCTGCCTTACCAGACCCAGGATGTCTTCGTTCCGAAACTCGATATTGACGGCTCCACCTACGTGCCGGACAGCAAGACTGGGCAACGTTACGATCTGCGCGTGACCACGGCCGATGCGGAGGGCAACCGGAATATTCAGTGCGTTCCGGTCAAAGTGGAACGCGGCCTGACGCGTCCCGGATACACGGTTTCCACGTCCACCAGCCCGGATGCGCCCAGCCCGACACCGGGTGAACTGACCTTCACCAGTGGCGTCTGGACGCTGAACAACGTACCGGCGAACTCCCGCGTAATTGCGGTGTACTTCGCCAACGGCAAGCAGGTGGGCACCGACTTCTTCGCGAAGACATCCGGGGCACCCATCAGAGTGTCGCAGAATTTCTCGGATGTCGGCACCTACTCGGTTTCCTGGTTGATCGAGGACATGTCGACGACGGCGGGTGGCTCTACGGGCGTGGTGACCAGTCAGTCCGGCGGCTTCATCAACGTGGCCCGTAACCCGAAATAACACCTCAGCAGAAGCGCTCCCCACCCAAAAGGTGGGGAGCGCTTCTGCTATCCGTATCAGAACTTGATGGTGTACTCCGCAAAGCCGTCGTCACGCGTCTTGAGGAGCGTGGCTCCAGCCGGAGCAAATTTCTGGGCGTTGGGGCTGCTGACGTACAGCAGCGTGGCGCCGGGGATGGGCGTCAGCTTCCAGTTTTTGTCGGCGGTGGGGTTCACCGTCTTCTGTTCGGTGAAGTAGGCGATCAGGGCCTGACGGGTCTCGTCGGGCGATTCCAGAACAATGTTCTTGCCGTTCAGGCCGGGGAACTTGCCGCCGCCGCTGGCACGGTAGTTGTTGGTGGCCACAATAAACTTCTGGTTGGGATCGATGGGCTTGCCGCCGTACATCAGGTTCTTGATGCGGTGGGCGTCCGGGTTGGCAAGCTTGGCGTCCTTGTCGTAACGGCTGGGCTGCGTCACGTCGATCTCATAGGTCACGCCGTCGATCACGTCGAAGTTGTAGGTGGGGAAGGAATCATCCACCAGCAGCTGCGGCTCGGTCTTGGCCGGGTCGATCTGCTTAAACTGCCCTGCGCTGCGCTCCAGCCATTCCTGCACCTGCGCCCCCGTGACCTCCACGGCCTGCACGGTGTTGGGGTACACGTACAGGTCCGCGACGTTCTTGATCGCCAGCGTTCCGGCAGGAATGTCGGTGTAGTAACTCGCCCCGCCGCGGCCACCGGCCTTGAACGGCGCGGCGGCGCTCAGCACCGGCAGGTCCTTGTACTGGGTGCCGGCCAGCGCGGCCTTGACGTAGGCGGCCTGGGCATTGCTCACCAGCTGCACGCTGGGGTCGTCCTGCACCAGTGCCCAGTAGGAGTTGATGGGGGTCGCGAGGTCGGCCACCTTGCCGCGCACGTAGGCCAGCGTGCCCTCGTGGGCTGCCTTGACCGCCGCCGCAATGGCGGGGTCCGGCGTGACCAGGCTCTTCTTGGCGGCCTTGTCCCAGATGGGACGCACGGCGGCCTTGCTGCTGGCGATTTTCCAGGTGTTGCCCCGGCGCTCCAGCGTCAGGTCCACAATGCCCAGATCATTGCCCCAGAATCCGGCCATGACCACCGGCTTGCCGTTGATGGTGCCGTTCGTGATGTCCGCACCGGGAATGTCCTTGTAGACCGGGCCAGGGAATTCCTGGTGGCTGTGGCCGCTGAGCACCACGTCGATGCCGTCCACCTTGGTCAGCTCGGTGGCCACGTTCTCCTGTCCCGGCTGGTAGTCGGCGGCGATGCCGGAGTGGGCCACGGCCACGATGATGTCCGCGCCGCGCGCCTTCATCTCGGGCACGAACTTGCGGGCGGTTTCCACGATGTCGCGGGTGGTGACCTTGCCCTCCAGGTTGGCCTTGTCCCACTGCATGATCTGGGGGGGCAGCAGACCGATCATGCCCACGTTGATGTAGTACGGACGACCGTAGGTGTCGTACATCAGCTTGCGCTGAATGACGTACGGCGTGAAGGCATTCTTATCGTTGTCGGGGTTGCTGTCGCCGTCATTCAGATAGACGTTGGCGCTCACGATGGGCATGGGCGCGGCCGCCACCACCTGCCTCAGGAACGGCAGGCCGTAGTTGAACTCGTGGTTGCCCAAGTTTGCCGCGTCGTACTTCAGCAGCGCCATCGCCGCGTGCAGCGGGTGGACCTGTCCCGGCTCCAGCGGCTTGACCTTCGCCACGTAGTCGCCCAGCGGCGTGCCCTGAATCAGGTCACCGTTGTCGTAGAGCAGCGTGTTGCGCTTTTCCTCGCGGGCCTGCTTGATCAGGGTGGCGGTGTACTCCAGACCGAACTCGCCGGTGGGCTTGTCCTGGTAGTAGTCGTACCCCAGCGCATTGGTGTGCAGGTCGGTGGTTTCCAGAATCCGCAGGTTGACCGTCTGGGCGCCCGCCGAGCCCAGACCGCCCAGCAACAGGGCTGCCATTAAAGCCAGAGAATTGTGTTTATTCACGCCCTGTAGGATACTGCGTTGCGTCAGGGAAATGTCTGGGAGGCAGGAGGGGAAGGGGGCACAGGAGGGGGGCGGAAGCGGGCAATAAGGAGCTTCCCCCTTCCCCGCGGTGGCCCCTGCCCCAGGAGCCCCGGGCCACATCAGGCCAGATGCTCCGCTCCCAGTTCCCCCGCCGAGTGTGCCCCGAGCAGCCCCAGCGTCAGGTCAAATTCAGCCACCACATTGCGGAGGACCTCGCGCACACCCGCCTCGCCCGCCACGGCCAGCCCGTAGGCATAGGGGCGGCCCAGCAACACGGCCCGCGCCCCCAGCGCCAGCGCCTTGGCCACGTCCGAGCCGGTGCGGACGCCGCTGTCCAGCAGCACCGGCAGATCGCCCGCCGCCTCCACCACGCGCGGCAGCATGCTCAGGCTGCCCACCTCGCCGTCAATCTGGCGTCCACCGTGGTTGCTGACGATCACGCCGTCCATGCCGCGCCGGACGGCCTCGCGGGCATCGTCCGGATGAAGAATGCCCTTGAGGAGAATGGGCAGGTCGGTCCAGCCGCGCAGCCGCGAGAGATCCTCCCACTGCAGGTCGGGGCGGGTGTAACTGGCGGTGAAGTGCGCGGCCCCCGCCCGCATCTGCGCCAGAGAGAGGCCAAATTTACGGCCGTGTGCCGCGAGGCTGGCCGCCGTTTTAAGCAGCGCGGGCGAGGGCCGGGGACTGGCCGCCGGACCGCCCACAGCGGCCAGCCGCGAGCGAAACACCGGATCGGTCAGGTACTGCGCCAGCCCCTGCCCACGCAGAAACGGCAGGTTTCCCAGGTCCAGGTCGCGGGGCCGCCAGCCCAGCAGGGTGGTGTCCAGCGTCAGGACGATGGCCTGCGCGCCGCACTCCTCGGCCCGGCGCACAAAGGAGCGCGTGACCTCCTCATCGGTGCCCCAGTACAGCTGAAACCAGCGCGGCGCGTCGCCCATCGCGGCGGCCACCGCCTCCATCGGCTCGGACGCCTGCGAGGAGAAGATAAAGGGCACGCCCATTCCGGCCGCTGCCCGGCCCACCGCCACATCGGCCCCCTCGTGCGCGAGTTCCAGCACCCCCAGCGGGGCGAGCAGCACCGGCGCGGGGTAGCGGTGCCCGAACAGCTCCACACTCAGGTCCCGCGACGCCGAGCCGCACAGCCGGCGAGGCATCAGCTTCACGTCCGCAAAGGCCTCCAGGTTGGCACGCATGGTCCGCTCCGCGCCCGCGCCGCCCGCGAGGTACGCGAAGGCCGGGGCGTCCAGCTTGCGCCGTGCGGCCTCCTGCAAGCGTTCGGGAGCCACCGGGACCAGGGGACGGGCGCCGCTCAGACCGTCCACGAAAATCTGTGTCTGACGGGTGCGGCCAGGGCCAGCCGCCGGGGGAGTGGATTGTGGCATGACGCCAGTGTAGGGGCAGAAGGCCGGGGCCTTACAGACTCGCCGCCATCCGCGCAAACAGCGGCGGCACCGGCGGCACCGCTCCGCCGTCCACCCAGCCGAAGCGGCGGTCCCGCACCGGGCCGCCCGCCCCCACCCCCACGCCGCCGGGAAAATAGACGCTCAGGTTCAGCGGTCCGGTCACGTCCACCGCACCGGGCAGAATTTGCAGCGCACGGTCCACCTGCCGCGCGTGCCCGAAATGCATCAGATGAACGTGTCCGGCCACTTCCCAGGCAAAGCGGGCAGAGGGGTCGGACACTCCGTCCAGCGAACCGGCGGCAGTGACGTGGCGGGCGCTCACCCCGGGGCGCAGGCGCAGCGTGACCTCCAGCGCCTCGCCCAGCGCGCCGAAACTGCCCACGAAGGGCCGCGTCAGGTCATAGCCCTGCACGTTCTTGACCGTCCGCCCCCCCGCGCGCACCACCCGGCCCGAGGGGGCCCGGAAGGTCACGCCCAGCACGTCTGCGCCAAAGAAAAAGGTCTGCCCGAAGCCGCCGCGCGATACCAGACCGCCCACACCTCCGGGCAGTTCCACGGGTGGAAACGGGGGGTACAGGCCCGGCGGCAAGGCCGCGTAGACCTCCAACAGTCCGGTGTTTCCGGAGACCGTGAGGGTCTGGTCGCCGGGCGACAGATCAAGGATGGGCATGGGCAACCTTCAGGGGGGATGGAGCTGCGGAGCGGGGCAACAACAGCGGATGGGTCATGCGTCCTCCGGGTCGGGCAGGATCTTGCCCGGATTGAGGGCCCCCGCCGGGTCCAGGGCACGCTTGACGTTTCGCAGGGCGGTCATCGTTTCGGGGTCCACCGCGTCGCGCATGAACTCGCGCTTCATGGTACCGATGCCGTGCTCGCCGCTCAGGACGCCGCCGTGGCGGATGGCGACCAGGGCGATCTGGTGGGCCAGCAGGTGCACGGCCTCCTCGGATTCCCGGCGCGGATCGAACAGGATGTTGGGGTGCAGGTTGCCGTCCCCGATGTGCCCGAACTGCACCAGCTTGAGGCCGCTGGCGTCGCCCAGCGCGCGGATCTCGCGCACCACCTCGGGCAGCACGCTGCGCGGCACCACGATGTCCTCGTTCATGCGTTGCGGGCGAATGCGGCCCAGTGCGGGGCTGACGCTGCGCCGGGCCTGCCACAACGCGGCGCTCTCGGCGTCGCTGGCCGCGCGGCGAACCTGCCCTCCCGCCTGAAGGCAGGCCGCCTCCACCAGGGCGCGCTCCTCCTCTACCGTGTCCAGATCGTCGCCGTCGGTATCCACCAGCAACACGGCCCCGGCGTCGCGCGGGAGGCCCAGGTGCAGGTAGTCCTCCACCGCGTTGGTGCACGCTCCGTCCATGAATTCCAGCTTGCCCGGCACGGCCCCGGCAGCAATCGCGGCACTCACGGCCTCGGCCACCTGCCCGACCTCGGCGAAGTGGGCCATCAGCGTACGGGTGAACCTCGGCGGCGGCGTCAGGCGCAGCGTGGCGGAGGTGATCAACCCCAGCGTGCCCTCCGAACCAATGAGCAGCCCCGCCAGATCGTAGGCGTCACGGGTCAGGGAGTGCAGTTCGCCCTCCGCGTCCACGAAGTCCAGCGCGGTCACGTAATCGCCGGTCACGCCGTACTTGAAGCACAGCGGGCCGCCCGCGTTCTCGCCCAGGTTGCCGCCGATGGTGCTCGTGCGGAAACTGGCCGGGTCGGGCGGGTAGATCAGGCCGTGGGGCCGCGCCGCCTCGGTCACGGCCAGGGTAATCACGCCGGGCTGGGCCACGGCCTCACGCCGCTCGGGAAAGATCTCCAGTTTCGTCATGCGGGTAAACGAGATGACGACCGCTTCCCTCATCGGGGCCGCGCCGCCGCTCAGGCCACTGGCCGCCCCGCGCCCGACGATGCTCACGCCCGCCCGCCGCGCCGCCCTGACGGTGGCGATAACATCCTCCGTGCTTTCCGGCAACACCACCGCCAGCGGCGTGACCCCAAACTGAATGGCGTCATAGCGGTAACTCAGCCGCTCAGAAAGGTTGGAGAGGACCTTCTTCGGCCCCAGCGAGCGGGTCAGTTCGGCGGCCAGGGCGCTGTCGGTCCCTCCCTCCGAGCGGGGTCTGGGCGCGGGCGAGGTGGTGGTGAGGGCCAGTTTCTCGGGGGTCATGTACGGACCTCGCGCCGGCACAACGGAAGGACCGAAGGGCAGGCATGCCTTCCCCTCACAGCTCGCCCCGGTACGCCCGGTCCAGCACTTCTACCGTGTGCATCACCGGAGCCGCGCTGCCCTGACGGCGCACATGGCTCTGAATCTGGGTGTGGCAGCCGATGTTGCCGCTGGCGATCAGGTCCGGGGCGGTGGACAGGATGTGCCCGGCCTTGCGCGCACCGAGTTGTCCGGCGAGTTCGGGCTGTTCCAGGTTGTAGGTGCCCGCCGAGCCGCAGCACAGGTCACCCTCCGGAATTTCCACGATGCTCACGCCGGGAATCATTCGCAACAGTTCGCGCGGCGCGGCGCGGACCCCCTGCGCGTGGGCCAAGTGGCAGGCGTCGTGGTAGGCAACCTTGAGGGAACGCGAGGCGGGCATGAACGGTTCCAGTCCGCCTTCCCGCACCAGCCCCGCCAGATACTCGCTGATGTCCTGCACCTTGGCCGCGAAGGCCTTCGCCCGTGCCTCGTCGTGCAGGCCGTGCAGGATCACCGGGTATTCCTTGAGGCCCGCGCCGCAGCCCGCCGCGTTGGACAGGACCGCGTCGTAGTCGTCGGGATTGAAGGCATCCAGATTGGCGCGCACCAGCCGCAGCGCCTCGTCCCGCGCCCCGGTGTGCAGCGCGGCGGCCCCGCAGCAGCCCTGGCCCTCAGGAATAACGACCTCGATGCCGTTGCGGGCCAGCACGCGCAGGGTCGCGGCGTTGAAATTGGGCGCGAGGGCCTGCTGCGCGCAGCCGGTCAGAAAGGCCACTCGGCCCCGGCGCGGCCCCTGGGCGGGCGTGACCCGTGGGCTGGGCTGCATGGCCGGCACATGCTCCGGCAACAGGTCCAGCGGGCCGCGCAGCGCGGCGGGCAACGCGGGCGCCAGCGGCTTGGCGTACTGGCCCACGCGGGCAGCCACGCTGAACAGCCGAGGCGCGGGCAGGGCCTTGAGGATGGCGTAGCGTTTGGCCCGGTCCAGTGGACTGCGCCGCCGCTGCGGCTCGCTCCAGCCCCGGAAACTGGTGATCAGCTCGCCGTAGGGCACCCCGCTGGGACAGGCGGTCACGCAGGCCTGACAGCCCAGGCAGCGGTCCAGGTGCGGGGCAGCGTCCAGCAGGTCCAGCCCACCCTCCAGCACCTCCTTCATCAGCACGATGCGTCCGCGCGGGCTATCCATCTCGTCACCCAGCAGCGCGTAGGTCGGGCAGGCGGGCAGGCAGAAACCGCAGTGCACGCAGGCGTCCACGGCATGCGCCATCACCTCGCCCTGCGGTCCCAGCTCCCGTACAGGAATGTCGTTGTTCACGGGGAAAGCCTCACTCGGCCAGCATAGAGGCCCGGACGGGGGGCGAAGGTCATGCGGAACGCCAGAGGGCTAGAAGTGGGCGCGGTCCACGCGGTTCCTCAGGGTCCGGGGCGCTGGTTTCCGGGACTCCATCTGTGGGCAGTCATCTGTGTGCAGTCAAGACCGCTTCGTAACGCAATTCAGAGTTGGACGTGAAAGGCGAGGCGCACACTCGGCCCATGACTTCTTCTCGCCTGCCCCCGCCGCTGCCCCTATCGGTCCTTGACCTGGTGCCCATTGCTTCGGGCTCAGACGTCCCGGCCGCCCTGCGTGAGTCCCTGCGGCTGGCACAGCACGCCGAGGACCTGGGCTACGCACGGTACTGGGTCGCCGAGCACCACAACATGGGCGCGGTGGCTTCCAGCGTGCCGCTGGCCGTGCTGGCCGCGGCCTCGCAGGTCACGCGGCGCATTCGGCTGGGGTCCGGCGGCGTGATGCTGCCCAACCACGCGCCGCTCGCCGTGGCCGAGGGCTACCGCCTGCTCTCGGCGCTGGCCCCGGACCGGGTGGACCTGGGGCTGGGCCGCGCGCCGGGAACCGACGGACGCACGGCACGGGCGCTGCGGGGAGCGGCGGGGCTGCTGGAAGAATCTTTTGAGCGGCAACTGGCCGAGCTGACCGCCTTCGGCACCGGCGAGTTCCCGGCGGGACACCCCTTTGCCGGTACGGTGGCGGCACCGGCGGGACCGGGCCTGTTTCCACCGCTGTGGCTGCTGTCGAGCAGTGGCTACGGAGCGCGGGTGGCCGCCCAGTTCGGCGCGGGACTGGCCTTCGCGTGGCACATCAACCCCGACACGGCGCAGGCGGCAGCGGCGGCGCGGGCATACCGGGCGGCTTTTCAGCCCTCGGCCACCTTTCCCGAAGCGCGGGTGATCGTCGCGGCCAGCGTGATCTGTGCTCCCACCCGCGCCGAGGCCGAGGAGCTGGCGCTGTCCTCGGGACTGATGTTCCTGCGCCTGACGCGCGGCGAGGTGGCCTCGTTTCCCAGCGTGCAGGAGGCCCGTGACTATCCCTATACCCCGCAGGAACGCGCCGTGGCCGAGGCCGCCCGGAACCGCGCGGTGGTGGGAACTCCGGACGAGGTGGCTCAGCGCCTGCATCGGCTGGCCCACGACACCGGCGCAGACGAACTGGTCCTGACCACCATGACGCACGATCCGGCGGCGCGGCGGCGCTCCTACGAACTCGTGATGACGGCGATGCAGCAGCCAGCAGCGGCCGGTCCCGTTCTCAGCTGAACTCGGCTTTTTCCGGCTCGGGCAGGCGGTAGGCGATCACGGCGCTGGGAATCAGCAGGCTCAGGCTGACCAGCGCCGCCGTGGTGGGCGTGGTCGCGTCCGCCAGCATGCCCACCAGAAACACCAGCAGCCCGGCAAAGCCCCAAGAGAAGCCCATCATGATCGAGCTGGCGACCGCCACGTGTTCCGGGGCGTATTCCTGGGCCGTGACCACGCCGACCGGGATGCTCGCATTCACCGCCGCTCCCACCAGGAAGGTCAGTGGATAGAACCACCACTGGCCCGGATTCGACAGGATCAACGCGGCGAAGAAGGGAATGGTGGTGAGGATGGCGGCCCGCAGCACCGGCGTGCGGCCATAGCGGTCGCTGAGCCGTCCGCCCAGGATGCCGCCGAAGGCGCTTGCCAGCGCGTAGATCGCCAGGGTGAGCCCGACCTCGCGCTGCCCGAAGCCGCGGTTGAACAGCATGAAGGGAAGCATGGTGTTGTAGCCCATGCTCGCCAGCGAACGCAGCACCGCCATGCCCCACAGCCATTGCAGCGGTCCCCGGAAGATGCGGACGTATTCGCGCACCCCGAACCGCCGGGCCTTCTGGGTGCCGGAGGGCGTGACCGCAAAGGTCAGCGCCGCGATGCCCACCCCAATCAGCGCGAACCACGGCAGGTGGGTCAGCCCGACCCCGGCGAACACCGGTCCCAGCGCCATGCCCGCTGTGCCCCCCGCGCTGAAGATGCTCGCCCACAGGCCGCGCTTGTCGGGGGGGCTGTTCTGTGCGACATAGGCCGCGCCCGCCGGATGAAAGAAGCCGCTGCCGAAGCCTGCGACCGCCACCAGCAGGATCAGCGCCCCAAACCACGGCACGAACCCCATCAGCGTGAGGCCCAGGCCGGTCAGCAGCGGACCCAGTGCGGCGGCGTAGCGGCGGTCGAGGCCCTCGCCGATGATGCCCAGCACCGGCTGCAGCACGCTGCTCGTCAGGCTGTAGACGCTGCTCAGCAACGTGACGGCAGCGATGCTGACCCCATACTTGTTCTGCAGGGCCGGCATCAGCGGCGTGAGCATCGCACCGTAGGCGTCGTTGATGAAGTGGCCGGCGGTCACGGCCAGCGCAACGGCAGTCGCGTGGCGGGTCAGGACGGTCGGGGTGGTCACGCGGGCCTGCATGTCACGCACCCTACTCCGCGCCGTGCCCGGCAGCATTCACGAATGTCCACTCCGTCCAGCAGGTCGGATCGGCGCGGGGCGATCCGGCCCCCAGCGGCCACGCCGGACACAGCGGCCCGGTCACGGCAGCGTAGCGGACTTGTCCCCTCGAACATGGAAAAGTTCTCAAGGTACGGCAATGAATGCGAAGGATTTCACACGGTATGCTGGAGGAATGCCCTCGCCCCTGCTCGCCGCCGTCTCCCGTCTTCTGCCCAGTGAGGACCGGGTCTTGACTTGGCTGCGTGATCCCCGGCCCCGCGAGCGGCAGGAGGTCACCGAGCAGTTTTCGGTGGTGCTGCGCGAATTCGATGTGGTGATCGGCCTGCCCGACGCGCAGCCGGTGGCGCACGCCCTTTCGCGGCTGCGCGGCACCCCCATGGTCGTGGCCGCCCACAATACCCGCACCGGGCACTGGACCCTGCCTCCCCTGCAGGGAGAGCTGCGCAGCGCCGTGATCGTCACCCACCAGCTGCGCAGCGGCCTGCCCGAGCTGGAGGTGGCGCTGCTCGCCGCCGCCCACGGCTGCGCCGTGCATTCGGTCGCGGCCACGCTGGAGCGCACCAACGATCAGGGCCGCTCCCGGCTGGAGCTGCAGGACATCGTGGTCTACGCGGCGGTGCAGCTCGCCGATACCCCGGAAGGGCTGGCGCTGGAACGGCGCTTTCCCCAGCCCGACACGACCCACTGACCCACTAAAGCTGCGGACCCTGCTGGGCCTGATAGGCCCGCAGCGCCCGTTCCTCGGCAGGAATACGCACCCAGCGCAGCAGCGCGGCGTTGAGCAGGGTGGCCACCAGCGCCGTGCGCCACGCGCCCACGGCCAGCGGCGCGGCGGCCAGCTCTAGGGCCACCACCGCGTAGTTGGGATGCCTGAGCAGCCGGAAGGGCCCCGCCGTGACCCGCGTTCCGCCTGGAACGATCAGGATGCGGGTGTTCCAGTACCGGCCCAGGGTGCGGATGACCCAGTAACGCAGCGGCTGGGCCGCCACGAAGAGTGCCAGCGCTGGCCAGCCCACCCGTCGCCCGCTGGCGCGGCCCTCGACCACGGTGGCGAGCATCCACGCGGGGTGCAGAACGAAGAAAAGGGGGTAATGCCCGCGTCCGTATTCCACCGCTCCGTGTTCGCGGGCCCAGCGCTCGTTCGCGCGGGCCAGCCGCAGCTCCAGCAGACGTTGCAGACTCAGGAATCCAAACAGGTAAGGGGCAAGGGTCCGGGCATTCATGGCCTGAGCCTACCGAAAGTACTGGTGCGGCCGACAGGTCAACCCGTCAGCTGCCCAGCAACTCGTCGGCGGCCGCCTCGGCGTCCAGCTCGCCGCGGGCCACCCGGGCATACACGCCGTCACTGACCTCCCGGGCGCGGCGCAGCAGCCGCTCCTGCACCAGTGAACGCACCTCGAACTCGGCGCGGCGCTCCCGGCGTTCCAGCAGCCCCGCCTCTCCGAGATGGGCGCGGTGCTTCTCGACCGCCTCGATCACCGCTTCCACACCCTCGCCCGAGGAGGCGACCGTCTTGCGGATGGGGGCCATCCAGGTGTGTTCGTCGTGCCAGCCCAGGCCCTGGGCGGCCATGAGTTCGCGGACCGTACGGGATGAATCGGGCAGATCGGCCTTATTCACGGCGATCACGTCGGCGATCTCCATGATGCCGGCCTTGAAGGCCTGCACGCCGTCTCCCCCGGCCGGGGTCAGCACGAGCAGGGTGTGGTCGCATGCGGCGGCCACATCCACCTCGGATTGCCCGACCCCCACGGTTTCCAGAATGACCCAGTCGAATCCCGCGCCCTCCAGCAGCGCGAGCACGCTCATGGTTCGCGCCGAGAGCCCGCCCAGCGCGCCGCGGCTGGCCAGCGAGCGCACGAACACGTCCGGGTCGGCGTGCCAGCGCAGCATGCGGATGCGGTCACCCAGGATCGCTCCGCCGGAATACGGACTGCTGGGGTCGACCGCCAGCACCGCCACCCGCTGGCCGCGCGCCCGCAGCGCCGCGATCAGCGCGTCGGTTAGGGTACTTTTACCGCTCCCGGGACTGCCGGTCACGCCGAGCACCACCGACCGCACTCCCCGCGCCCGCGCCGCCCGCAGCAGGGGCCGAGCGGCGCTCAGGCCGGCCTCCGCCAGCGTAAGGGCGCGGGCCAGGGCGCGCGGATCGCCGGCGAGGTAGCGCCCCGTCAGATCGGAAGCGGTGGACGTGTCAGTCATGCCCTGCCTCCCCCATCACTGTCCTCCTCACTGTGCCTGCCCCAGCACGTCGTCGGCCTCGGTGGCCGAGAGCAGATCTTCCAGGTGGGCGTCGTCGTTGAAGCCGAGCAGGGTGCCGCTGTTCTCGCCGAGCAGGACGCGGGTAATGCTGGTGTTCGTGACGCTCAGACGTGCCCAGGCGCCCTCGGGCACGCCACCCAGCGCCAGCCCCACCGCCACACGCACGACGCCGCCGTGCGTAACCACCAGCACCCGTCCGCCCGGATGACGCGCGCGCAGAGCGTGCAGCGCCTCGCCGCAGCGGCCATACAGGTCCTGCATGCTCTCGCCGCCGGGCCGCCGGGTGGTCCAGGGATCGGCCACCAGCGCCTCCAGATACTCGGGGTAGCGCTCGCGGATGTCCGCGATCACCAGGCCCGACAGCTCGCCCACATCGATCTCGCGCAGGCCAGGAACCTGCTGCACCCGTGGCTGACCCTCCAGCCGTTCGGCCACCGCCTCGGCCGTCTGCGAGGCGCGCAGCAGATCGCTGCTGTACACGGCAGCGAAGTGCTTGCCGGTCAGACGCTCGGCGAGACTGGCCGCCTGCAGAACTCCGATGTGGCTCAGGGGCACGTCCGCCTGGCCCTGATACCGGCCCTCGGTGTTCCAGGTGCTCTCGCCGTGGCGCACCACCCACAGCTCGGCTGCGCTGCGGCGATCGGGCGGCGTGAAGCCAAACGGCGCCAGCCGGGTTCTGGAGGCAGATGGAGTCAAGCGGTGCCCTCGCCGGAGGCCAGGGGCCCGAAGGTCACGCCGCTGCCCGCGATCATCCCGCCGATCACCCAGGGCTGTTCGCCGGCCTGCCGCAGGGCATCCAGGGCCGCCGGCGCGTGGTCTGCGGGCACCATGAACAGAAAGCCCACACCCATATTCAGCGCGCGGAAGGCCTCGTGGCGCTCGACCTGGGCTTCCCGGACGATCAACTCGAACAGGGGCGGCACAGTCCAGGACGCCGGATCGATCTGCATGCCGACGCCCGGCGGAAACACGCGCGGCGGGTTGTCGATCAGGCCGCCGCCCGTGATGTGGCTCATGGCACGCACGTCCACCCCGGCCCCCACCAGGGCGTCGTGGGCCCCCAGGTAGGCGCGGTGCGGCACAGGCAGCAGGGCTGCGAGCGATTGGCCGTCCAGATCGGCACGCTCCTCGCGCCAGTCCAGGCCGTCGAGTGCCAGACGTGCGAGCGAGAAGCCGTTGGTGTGTAGGCCCGCGCTGGGCAGGGCGATCACCACGTCGCCCACTTCCAGGCGTGAGCCGTCGATCAGGGCGGGGCGGTCCACCACGCCCACGACCGTGCCCACGATGTCCAGCTCGCCCTCCACGTACACGCCGGGCATCTCGGCAGTCTCGCCGCCCAGCAGCGCCACGCCCAGGGCCTGACACGCGCGGGCTGCGCCGGTCACCACCTCCGCAACGGTCTCGGGAGACAGCCGGCCCATCGCCACATAGTCCAGAAAGAACAGCGGGCGCGCGCCCTGCACCAGAATATCGTTGACGCAGTGGTTCACGATGTCCTCGCCCAGGCCGCCGGGTTGCCCCAGCCGCACGGCCACCTTGGTCTTGGTGCCCACGCCGTCGGTCGAGGCGACGAGCACCGGATCCTGGAGGCCCGCGAAGGCCGAGGCGCTGAACAGCCCCCCGAAGCCCCCGATGCCGCCCAGCACAGCGGGGGTGTGGGTGCGGGCCACCGCGTCTTTCATCAGGGCCACGGCGCGGTGCCCGGCGTCGATGTCGACCCCCGCGCGTGTGTAGGCGGACGCTCCTGCGGCGTCCCGGTCAGTCTGAGTCATGCGCCTCCTGCTCCCGCGCCCAGGCGGGTACGCGGGGCAGTTTACCCGAGTCCGCGCCGCTCGTCTTGGGCCGGGCGTCCTGTTGGGTCCGGGAAGCGCGTCCCGCGGGTCCATGCGCCCGCCGCGCCATCACCCAGCGCACGAACGCCACCCCACCCACAACCAGCGACATCAGCACCAGCCCCCACGCCAGGCGGCTGGCCGATTCGCTGAGCCACACCACCAGCACCGTGACCGGCAGCACGCCCACGGCGGTCGCGAGCATGAACGGCCGGAAGCCCATGCGCGCCGCCCCCGCCACCAGACTCAGCACCTCGGCCGGCAGCACCGGCATCAGGCGGACAAGCAGGACGCCCTGCGTACCGTGCCGGTTCATGAAGTCATGCGCCTGCGTTCTGGCCCGCTCGCCCGCCAGCGCCCGCACCAGTGGGTCGCCCAGCGCCCGGCCCAGGCTGTAACCCGCCGCCGCGCCCAGCAGCGCCCCGGCGAACACGATGAAGAACCCGGCCACCACACCGTAGGCCCGCACCGTGACCGCCGTGATCACCAGCGAGGGCAACAGCGGAATCACCGCCTGCACCACATAACCCACGAGCAGGGCAACCGGCCCGGCCCAGCCCAGCGACCGCACAAAGGTATGCGTGACTTCCGGGTCCTGGGCGGTGAGGGCCACGTAGGCACGCAGCAAAAAGGCGCGCGAGTCTGGCAGGATCAGCGTCGCCAGCAGCGCTGCCAGCAGCCCACCGACCAGCAACCAGCGCAGGTGACGGGGAGGGGGCAGGGCGGCAGACATCCCGCTCAGTTTAGAGACCGTCCCCATGAGTTACGCCCACCTTAAGTTGAGGTCAAGGCAGAAGTGGGAGCCAGGGCAACGGCCCCACCGGGTCACGCGGCATGCGGGACTCAGGAGGCCATCAACTCGCGCGCCGCGCGGGCCAGGTCTCCGCTGCCGGCCAGGCTGCTGCCCACAAGCACCGCGCCGGCCAGCCCGCGCACGGCCTGAATTTCCCCGGCGCTGCGGTAGCCGCTCTCGGCGACGAGCACGCCCGCAAAGCCGCGTTCGCGGGCCCGCCGAATCAGGCGTGGGCTGACCGCGAGGTCAATGTGCAGGGTGGTCAGGTCGCGGTTGTTCACGCCAATGATGCGGGCACCCGCCGCCAGCGCCACGTCCAGTTCATGCTCGTCATGAACCTCTACCAGCGCGTCCAGGCCCAGATGGTGCGCCGCCGCGAGGTACCCGGCCGTGGCCTCGCCCAGCACGCTGACCATCAGCAGCGCCGCCGCCGCTCCCCACTCGGCGGCCTCGCGCAGCATGGCGGGGTGAACCACGAAGTCCTTGCGCAAGACCGGCAACCCGACCGCGTCCACCACGGCCAGGAGGGCTTCCCGGTCGCCGTCAAAGTGACGCGGCTCGGTCAGGACGCTGATGGCCGCCGCGCCTCCCTGGGCGTAGGCCCGGGCCGCCGCCGCCGGATCAAGCGGAGCAATGGCCCCCTGGCTGGGGCTGGCCCGCTTGACCTCGGCGATCAGGGCCAGCGCGGACGCGTCCGGCGCACGCAGGGCGTTCTCGAAGCGGCGGGAGGCGGGGCGCGGCGGTCCGAGTTCGGGACGGGCGGCGGCGTAGTCGGCGGCCCGCTCATGAACGATGCGGCCCAGCACGCCGGGCACGCGCGCCAGCTGCTGCGGGTCCAGGGGCCGGACGGTGGGCGAAGACAGGGGGCCGGTCACGCGCCGGAGTATACGGGGAGCGCGCGGCGCACGGTGGGGGCTGGGGG
Organism: Deinococcus aerophilus; assembly: GCF_014647075.1. Taxonomy (NCBI): domain Bacteria; kingdom Thermotogati; phylum Deinococcota; class Deinococci; order Deinococcales; family Deinococcaceae; genus Deinococcus; species Deinococcus aerophilus. The sequence goes on from NZ_BMOM01000003.1 coordinate 88,161, forward strand.
CATGTTAGCCTGGGCCACATATGAGTCCCGCCCTCGGCCCCGGCCCCGGCCCCGTGCAGATCACTGCAGATCAGCTTCAGGCCCGCATCCACGAACTCGCCGCCCGCATCCGTGAGGATTACGCGGGACGCGACCCCCACCTGATCTGCGTCCTGAACGGCGCGTTCATGTTCCACGCCGATCTGGTCCGCGCCCTGGACATGCCGTGCACCATGGATTTCCTGCAGGCGAGCAGCTACGGCAACGCCAAGCAGAGCAGCGGCGAGGTGCGGTTGGTCAAGGACCTGCAGTTTCCCATCAGTGACCGCCACGTGATCCTGGTCGAGGACATCGTGGACACCGGCATCACCATGAATTACCTGCTGCACTACCTCGAGGGGCGCGGACCGGCCAGCTTGAAGATCGCCGCGCTGCTGTCCAAACCCAGCCGCCGCAAGGTGGAGGTGCCGGTGGAGTACCTGGGCTTTACCATCCCCGACGCCTTCGTGTACGGCTACGGCCTGGACCGCTCGCAGTACGACCGCAACCTGCCGTTCATCACCAGTCAGGAGTAACCCTGCCCACCACAGACCGGGCCGTAGGCTTGAAGCCACGGTCCGGTCTTTCGGCTGCGGCGGCCACACCAGTTCGGCGCTCACACCAGTTCGTAGGCCGCGTCACGGGTGCCGGTGCCGGTCTTGCGCAGCAGACCCGCCTGGACCAGCCACCGCAGCGTGCGCCACGCCTGCTGCGTGTTCAGGCCACAGGCCTCGCGCAGATCAGCGTTGCGGACCCGGCCCTTCTCGCGCGCCAGCGCCAGGGCGATGGCCCGCACCTCCGCCGCCGAGGGACCACTGCCCGGATCGGGCCGGGGCTGGGCCGGCGCGGAACGCCGCGGAGGGGCGGCGGGCCGCACGCTGGCTTCGGCTTCCGGCGTGTGTACCCGGTCGGGCTCTCTTCCGTGTTCTGCGCTCCGGGCAACCACCTTCTCCCCGCCCAGCGCCATGCGGACCTCGTCGCTGAGGGTATAGGCAATGCCGCGCCCCACACCGCCGCGCACGATCAGGGCGTGTTCCTCCATGCCACGCAGCAGGCGGGGCGTGCGGTCCTCGGGCAACTGCAGCGCGCGGGCCAGCGTGGCGCGGGTGGCCTCGCCCTCACGCGCCAGAAGTGACAGCACGATCAGCATGTCCAGCGAGAGGGTCTGCATCTCTTCTTGCTTGCGGGCCACGAAGCGGGCAAAGTGGGCGTCGAAGCCCGGCGAGTGCAGGGTCAGGGTCACGGCGTCGGCGTAGGTGGTGTACTCGGGCGGCTCCTTGCCGTGCCGCAGCAGCAGCGAGTACATCTTGTCCACCCCCACCCCGGCACGCTCGACCAGGCCCAGGCGCGACAGCACCTCGGCGAGCAGCGGATTGCGGCGCTTGGGCTGGTGGCGCAGGATGTTGCCCGGCGTGATGCCGCCCGGCAACCCGCCGGGGTTCAGGATGTCCAGCCGCTCGGGATGGTGGTGGACGTGAACGGCATCGCGCAGGGTGTAATCACGGTGCGTGAGGGCGTTGAGCAGCGCCTCGCGGTACACCGCCTCGTCCTGATCCCAGACCTCGATGCGGAACAGGCCCACCTGCACCGGCGTAAAGCGGTTGCGGGCCTGAATCAGCTCCGCGAGGCGGGTCAGCAGCGCCGGAATGGGCCGCAGCAGGTCCTCGCGGAACTGGAACTCGGCCTCCGAGTTGACGTGGTGGTAAAAGCAGACCTCGGCCTGGGGCACGTGCGCGCGCAGGGCGGCGGGGGTCCCGGCAAGCAGGATGGCCGCCAGCGTGGGCCGCAGCGCTCCGCCGCTGGGCACGAGCAGGCCCAGTTCACGCAAAAAGTCCAGATCGGGCAGCCCCGAGGCGCTGATGCGCCGGCCCAGGCCGCGCAGGCGGGCCACCTCCCCAGGATCCAGATCGGCCAGAGAGGCGTCGGGCGGTACGGTGGCCGTGTAGTCCTGATCGGCCTGCGGCTCTCCCTCGGCGGGCGTGACCGGCACCAGATGGGCTCCGTCCCAGGCGATCACGGCCCCGTCCGGCGCGGCCAGCACATAGGGGGCCTGCGGCACGAACACCGCGAGTACCCGCGCGCCCCCCGGCAGGCGGTGGTGCTGCACGTTCACGGTCAGCCGCCCACCCGAGAGCTCGAAGATCGCGTGCGTCACCATCAGCGGGTGCAGCTCTCCGGCGTCGCGCTCTGCTGCCTCCTGTCCCACGAGATCGGCCCCCACGAGCAGCGTGCCGCCGCGCGCGTTCGCCAGCCCCACGGCGTAACGGGCCAGTTCCTGTGGGGTCACGTTCAGGGGAAGATGCACGCAGGTCGGCCCCGTCGGGGGCAGCACCCCCAGGGGCGAGATGGCCTGTCCGGCATCGAGAGTCACGGCCAAGGAGTATACAGGGCCAGGGTATACCGGGTCAGAAGGCGGGGCGGCGGGGCGACCGCCACGCGCCCCACGCTAGAATGCCCGGCATGAAGAGCGATCCCGCCGATCTGACCCTGTTCCTGTCGCAAAGTGTGGTGGATCAGCCGTCTCTGGTCCGCGTGTCCCGCCGCGGGCCCACCGTGCTCGTACGCGTGGCTCCGGGCGAGGAGGGCCGCCTGATCGGCCGTCAGGGCCGGGTCATCCAGGCCATCCGCACGCTGGTCCGCGCGGCCAGCGATCCCCGCGAGCGCGTCAACGTGGACCTCGACGCGCCGCGCAAGGGATAAACGTGGCAGAGACCGAAACTCTGCCGGCCGGCGAGGGCCGCACGCGCCTGGGCCACTTCCTGGGACCGCACGGCGTTCAGGGAGGCGTCAAGGTGTACGTGCTGGGCGACCCCAGCCAGTTCTCGGCGCTGCGCCGGGTCTTTGTGGAAGGACGCGGCTGGCTGCGCATCCGCCGGATGGATCCCCTTGCGCCGGGGGTGGCGCTGCAGCTGGCCGGCATCAGCACGCGCGAGGGGGCCGAGGCGCTGCGCGGCCTGAACGTCTATGCCGACGACGCCGAGCTGCCCGTGCCCGAGGAGGGCGTGTATTACTTTCATGAGTTGCGCGGCCTGAATCTGCTGGACACGGACGGCGCGGTGCTGGGAACGGTCACGGAGGTGGTGGACGCCGGACATCAGGACCTGCTGGTGGTGACGCATGCGGCGGGCGAGTCCTTTGTGCCGCTTCAGGCACCGTACGTCACGGTGGACCTGAATATGGGCGGCCGCCCGGCTTCCCTGACCCTGACGGCCGACGCCCCGGCGGGCCTGCTCGGAGAGGCCGACGACGGGCCATACGACGGGGCGGAGGAACCCGGCACGTCATGACCGACGCCCCTTGCGCCCCTGAAACCGCCGACGCCCCCCTGACCTTCTCCTTCCTGACCCTGTTTCCAGAGCTGCTGGCCCCCTTCACCCAGGAGGCGATCCTCGGCAAGGCGCAGGCACGCGGGCTGGTGGACGTGCAGCTGGTCAACCTGCGTGACTTTGCGGGCAACCGGCACCACAAGGTGGACGACACGCCGTACGGCGGCGGCGCGGGCATGGTGATCCGGGTGGACGTGGTGGAGCGGGCCCTGGACAGCCTGCCCCCGGCGGACGAGGTGATCCTGTTGTCCCCGGCGGGCGAGCGCTTCACACAGGCGATGGCCGAGGAATTCTCGGGCCGCCGCCACCTCGCGCTGCTGTGTGGCCGCTACGAGGGCTTCGATGCCCGGACCGAGGGACTGGTCACGCGGGAGGTCAGCGTAGGCGACTTCGTGATGATGGGCGGCGAGGCCGCCGCCGCGTGCATCCTGGAAGCGGTCGCCCGCCTCAGACCCGGCGTGATCGGCGACCCGGATTCGCACCGCGCCGACAGCTTCAGCAGCGGCCTGCTGGACTATCCCGAGTACACCCGCCCCACCGAGTGGCGCGGCCAGCCGGTGCCTGAGGTGCTGCGCGGCGGCAACCACGGTGCGGTGGCCGCGTGGCGCCGGCAGCAGGCGCTGAGCCGCACGCTTTCGCGGCGCCCCGACCTGCTGCCGGCGGCGCCGCTGACCCCCCAGGACACCCTCAGCCTGCTGGAGCTAGGAGCTTCGGCCGAGCAGTTGCAGGCCTGGGGCGCCCCCCCACCTCCCGCCCCGAAACGGCGGCGCCGGCGCAAACCGGGCGGGCCGGTTCCAGACCCGGAATGAGCCCGCCGCGCGCCCCCGGACCCGGTAGAACAGGGGATTATTGTGGGGTGCGCTCAAGTCATGCCCCCTGCCGGGGCGCACCATGACCTCAGCCATGACCGTTCCCCTGTTTCCGCTGCCCAACCTGGTGCTGTTCCCGGGCGTGGTTCTTCCGCTCTATGTCTTTGAACAACGTTACCGCTCCCTGCTGGCCGACACCCAGGCCAGCGGCGAGCCGTTTGGAATCGTGCGGATTCTGGAGCCGTCCGAACTGTCTTCCCGCCCGCTGCACGAGCGGGTGTCCACCGTCGGCACGCTGGCCCACCTCAAGGAGGCCCAGACCCACGAGGACGGCACCAGCACCATTGTGGTGGTGGGCGGAGAGCGCTTTCAGGTGCGCGGGTTCGAGTTCAGCCGTCCGTACCTGAGCGCCGAGGTTGACCTGTGGCCGCTGGAAGCCAACCCACCCGGCGAGGAAGCCGTGGTGGAGGCCAGTGTCCGCCGTCTGCTTGCCGATCTGACCCGGCTGCGGCCTGCCGATGACGCCCTGATCCGCGAGCATGCCCCCGAGGACCCGCTGCTGCTTGCCAGCTTCGCCGCCGCCCTGCTGCCCATCGGCGGCGAGACGCGGGAAAGCGCCCTGCGTGCCCCCACGCTGCTTGAGCGCCTGGACGTGCTGCTGAGCGCGGTGCCCCGCAACCTGAAGCTGATGAATTAGGGGCTTTACCCCGCAGGGCAGACATGCGCCTCAGCGCCCCCGTTCCAGACGCTCCTGCCGCTGCATGGGCATGGTGTCGATCAGGGTGGCGTGGCCGTAGCTGGCCACCACCCGCAGGTCCTGCACCTGCAGTTCGGTGTCCTGGTGCCGCACCTCGGCCAGATAGGCGGCGGGCGAATGGTGGACGATCAGGATTCTCTCCCGGCCCAGCACGCCCGACAGCGCCCACGGCTGACCCCATGAGGTCTGCAGGACAAAGGAGGGAGCGGCGGCCAGACCAGGGCCGAGGATCAGGCTGGCCGCCAGCGTAAGAAGCCGGGGTCAGGTGGGGCATCCTGCCAGTCTGTCCCCGCACGTGGGAGGGGGGGCGCAACCAGGCTAAGCGGACTTCAACCGTCCGGCGCGGCACGTACCGGTGTGGCCGGCAAAGCCACCTGATCCCAGGCCCAGAGACCGGAGCGGGCCATGCTGTGCAGGCGGCGGCGCAGCGCCTCGTGGCGGTGCAGGTGGGCGGCGAACTCGGCTGTGGGGCGCAGCGGCAGGCCGGCCTCGCGCAGCGGTTGCAGGTCGGGGGCCGGCGGAACGGCCGCGTCGCGGCCACGGTGAACAAGCTCATAGGAACGGGTCAGGCTGTCCACGCTGTCCAGGCAGCGGCGCAGGCCAGACGGGGAATCGTCCTGAAGGGCACCGAGCATCAGCAGCGCCTCGCCCAGCACCGGCAGGGCCAGATCCAGGGCGTCGTGGCGCCCACGGCCATGAAAGCGGTGCAGGTTGGGCGAACTGAGATGCTGGATGTCCAGCGCGTTCAGGGACGGAGCCAGATCATCCAGCAGTCCCTGCACTCCACCGGCCCCCTCGCGGGCTGCGTTCACCACCACCGCCTGCGCCGTGGGCCCGGCGCGGTACAGCCGCAGGGCAAATTCCCGGCGGCTGCCGCGTGCCTGCGCCACCGGCACGATGAAGGTGATGGCGAAGGTCAGCAGAAAGAAGCCGGAAATGGCCGCAGCGTCGGTCAGCCAGCGCCACGGTGCGCCGCGGGCCACCACATCGCCCAGGCCGAGCGTGCTGATGGTGTAGCCGACAAAATACACGGTGGCCTCGAAGCTGGCAGGCTGCCCGGTCTCGGCGACCTCCAGCGCGGACGGAGACGCCCAGAACACCAGCGTCCAGCCCAGCCACAGCAGGGCGGTCCAGCCCAGCAGCGTGCCCGAGATCAGGGCCACGGTGCTCCACGCCAGCACCGACCCGTGGGCCGTCCAGCGCGCCACGGCCCGCACGGCGGCGTAGACGGCCCGGTGAATCCAGCGGCTCAGGTGGCCTTCGCCGGCCTGCAGCGACGACAGCAACACGTCCAGCAGCACGGCGAGGACCAGCACGGCGCCGGGAAGCCACAGCAGCCCGCGCAGCAGGTCCATCAGCGCCCCGCCGGTCCGCGGACCGCAGCCAGACGAATCAGTGGCCCAGCTCCACGAACACTGCCCGGCTGATCACCAGCTGCTGAATCTCGGAGGTGCCCTCGTAGATCTCGGTGACCTTGGCGTCGCGGAACAACCTCTCGACCGGATACTCGCGGCTGTAGCCGTTGCCCCCAAAGATCTGGATGGCGTCGCGGGTCACGTCCACCGCTGCCTCGGAGGCGAGCAGCTTGGCCATGCTCGCCTCCTTGCCGAACGGCTGGCCCTGATCCTTGAGCCACGCGGCCTTGAGGGCCACCAGACGCGCACTCTCGATGCGGGCGGCCATGCGGGCGATCTTGAACGACACGCCCTCGAATTCGCGCAGCTTCTTGCCGAACTGCTCGCGCTCGTTGGCGTAGGCGGCGGCGTGGCCAAGGGCGGCGCGGGCAATGCCGATGGCCTGCATGGCAATCCCGATGCGCCCGGCGTCCAGGCTGGCCAGCGCCACGATCAAGCCCTGGCCCTCCTTGCCCAGCATGTTGGTATGCGGCACCCGCACCCCCTCGAAGGTGACGGTGGTGGTGTGCGCGGCGTGCAGGCCCAGCTTCTCCTCGGGCTTGCCGAAGCTCAGGCCGTCGGTCCCCTTCTCGACGATAAAGCAGCTCACGCCGCGCGCCCCGCTGCCACCGGTCCGGGCCATCACCAGGTAGGTTTCGGCCTGACCGCCGCTGGTGATCCAGGCCTTGGTGCCGTCCAGCACCCAGTGGTCGCCGTCGCGGGTGGCCTTCAGGCGCAGGCTGGCCGCGTCGCTGCCCGCGCTCGCCTCGGTCAGGCAGAACGCGCCGATCTTCTGGCCGCTCGCCAGGGGCCGGAGGTACTGCTCGCGCTGGGCATCGTTGCCGTACTTCAGGATCATCTGTTCGGGCAGTCCGTTCTGCACGCTGACGATCACGCCCACGCTGGCGTCCGCCGCCGAGATCTCTTCCAGGCACAGCGCGTAGGTCACGCTGTCCAGGCCCGCGCCGCCCCACTGTTCGGGCACGGTCGCCCCGAGCAGGCCCATGTCTGCCAGACCGCGCAGCTGCGCGTGGGGAAACTCGCCGCTGCGGTCGTATTCGGCAGCAAGAGGCGCGATCTCGGCGCGGCAGAAATCGCGGACGTGCTGCACGATCATGCGCCCGTCGTCGTTCAGGGCGAAGCTCATGCCGCTCTCGGGGAGGGTGGGCGCGTCGGTGACGGTCATGCGTTCAGGCTACCAAACGGGCGTTAGGAACATTGGAGTGCGGGCCGAGGGAGCGGGAGTGGAGGCCCGCAGGCGCGTCGGTGCAAAGCTGCTGGCGTGGACCGCCGCTGAGCGCGCCCTATTACGTCCGCGCCAGTTCCTGTTCCAGCGCCTGCTCGATGCCCCGGCCCCGCCAGCCGGTCTCCACGAAGGTGGCCTCTCCCCCGTCCCAGCGCAGCCGAGCACCCATCACCGCGCCCCCGGCAATGGCGAGGGCGGCGGCATTTAGGCGCTCCAGGGGGGCGTCCGGGCACAGCCGGGCGGCGGCGGCACGCAGGGCGGGGGCCAGCGGCAGGGGCGGGCGGGTCACGCGGACTCGGGCGGGCAGGTTCATGTCCGGCAGTCTAGGAGCAGGCGCGGCCTCCGGCCAAGTGTGCGGACACGCCGGGGACACACTTGACGGCCTGCGGTTCCCGCATACAATGCGCCGGATGGGCGTGCGCCGGAGAAAACGATTGTGCGGTTTTTAGCGTGGACCGCCATGCTGCTGCTGTTCGGGCTGGCGCTGGTCCTGGGCGCGCTGACCCTGGGGGCCTTTGCCGCGCTGGGCTCGGGCGCGCCGCTGTGGCTGCGCTCGCTGGGCAGCGTGGAGCATTCCCTGAGCCAGCAGCTGGGCACGGGCGAGTGGCCGGACTTCACGCGGGCACTGGTGCTGGCGGTGCTCACCAGCGCCGTGGTGGGGCTGGCCGCCTACGTCAAACCCCGTGACTGAACGCCGCGGGGCCCGTGCCCGACGCGCCGGGTGACCCGTGCTACGATCAGGGCCGTTTTGAGCGGAGGACGCGTGTGAGGCTCTCAGAAGACATCGGAATCGACCTGGGAACGGCCACGTTCCTGATTTACAGCAAAAGCCGCGGCCTTGTCCTGCAGGAACCCAGCGTGATCGCCATGACCCGTGACACCAAGCAGGTGCGGGCGGTGGGTGAGGAAGCGTACCGCATGATCGGGCGCACGCCGAACGGCATCGTGGCGGTGCGGCCCATCAAGGACGGCGTGATTGCCGACGAGGGCCTGACCGAGAAGATGATCAGCATGTTCCTGAACAAGGTGCAGGGCAGTGCGGGCCGGCTGTTCGGCTTCAAGCCACAGCTGATGGTCGGCGTGCCCAGCAACGTCAGCGACGTGGAGCGGCGCGCGGTGCTGCGCGCGGCCCTGAACGCCAATGCCAAGCGCGCCTTCCTGATCGAGGAACCGCTCGCGGCGGCCATCGGCGCGGGCCTCAAGATCTCTGAACCCGTGGGCAGCATGATCGTGGATATCGGCGGCGGCAGCGCGGACATCGCCGTGATCTCCCTGAACGGCATCGTGGTCAGCGAATCGCTGCGTGTGGCGGGCAACGAGTTCGACGAGAGCATCATCCGCTACGTGCGGCGCAAGGACAATGTCCTGATCGGCGAGCGTACCGCCGAGGAGATCAAGGTCAAGGTGGGAGCGGCCATGCTGCTCGACGATTCCGAGAACCTGATGGCCGAGGTGCGCGGACGCGACCTGATCAACGGTCTGCCCAAGACCATCACACTGGACAGCCGCGACGTGGTCGAGGCCCTGTCCGAGCCGGTCACGCGCATCGTGGAGGGTGTCAAGCGGGTGCTGGAAATCACGCCGCCCGAACTGGTCAGCGACATCATTGACCGGGGCATCGTGATGACCGGCGGCGGCAGCCTGCTGCGCAACTTCGACGAACTGCTGCGTCAGACCACCGGCATCCCGGTCGCGGTGGCCGAGAACGCCGTCGAGGCCGTGGCCGTGGGCACCGGCATGGCGCTGGACATGATCTCACTGTTGGGCGACAGCCTGGTGTCCAGCGACCAGTACCTGCGCCGCTGAGCACCGCTCTCCCACAGGGCGGGCGGCCGGGACTCCCCCGTACGCCTGGCCCCGCCCCCTGTCCCGCAAGGAGTCCCCATGCAACCCATCATGATTCAGGAAGTCCTGAAAACCCTGCCCCACCGTTTTCCGTTTCTGCTCGTCGACCGCGTCCTGAGCGTGGAAGATGGGCAGGTCCACGCCATCAAGAACGTGACCATCGGTGAACCTTTTTTCACCGGCCATTTTCCGCAGGAGCCGGTGATGCCCGGCGTGCTGATCATCGAGGCGCTGGCACAGGCGAGCTTCTTCTGCATGCATGAGACGCTGGAACCCGGCACCGTCGGCTACCTTGCGGGCCTCGAGGGCGCGAGGTTCAAGCGCAAGGTGGTGCCCGGCGATACGCTGCATCTGCACGCCAAGCTGGAATTCCTGCGCCGCGGCCTGGGCAAGACCACCTGCCGCGCCGAGGTGGACGGCGAGGTGGCGGCGGAGGCGACCATCCTGTTCGCGGTGGCGAAGGGGTGACGCGGGCGCGGGCAATCCGGCCCGGCCCCGGGCCAGGGGCACACGCGCCGCCTGCGTGCCGTGTGGCGCAGAACACCTTGCCCCCGTCAGGTACCGCATGAGCCGCCTCACTCGCGCCGTGACCGCCGAGTTGCTGCCCCCGCTGCTGGCGGGCACGCTGCTGTTCACGGCCATCCTGAGCTTCGGGTACTTCTTCATCTCCAGCCAGTGGCTCGTGGGCGTGCCGCTGGGCCTGATCGGTCACTGGATCGCCCTGCAGGTGCCCGACACGCTGGTCAAGGTCTTTCCGATGGCCGTGGTGCTGATGACCGTGGTGGCCTACGGGCGCATGAGCACCGAGCGCGAGCTGGTGGCAGTGCAATCGGGGGGAATCAGCCTGGGGCGGGTGGCGCGTCCGGCCGGAATCATCGCGGCGCTGGTGACGGCGCTGGCCGTGTGGCTGAGCCTGTGGGTGGCCCCGCGTGCCAACGTGGACGCGCGCGGGCTGTACTGGGATGTGCTGACCGGCGCGGGGCTGACTGGGCTGGTGGGCAAGACGGTGGACCTGGGTGCGGGCCTGACGCTCGCCATTGCCGGCTACAACCCCGACACCCGTGAGCTGCGCGGCGTGCGGGTCGAGAAGTGGACGCCGGGGGGCGAGCGGCGGGCCACCCTGATCTTCGCGGACGGCGGCACCTTCGAGGGCAACCAGCTTGCCCTGCAGGGCTACAGCGTCTATACGGTGGACTACGCGGCGGCGGCACAGCTCTCGGCCGTGCCGGACAACGACCCGCAGGCCTTCCGGGAAGCCGTGCAGAACGTTTTTCCCAGCGTGGTGATTCCCGAAAGCGCCAGCGACACCCTGAATGTGGACACCGGGCTGTCGCGCAAGCAGACCATTGCCGCCTACGCCGACGCCATCGGAGCGGATGCCCAGGGCTGGCCGGAACTCATCACGGCGCTGACGGCACCGAACACGCAGCCCGCCGAACGGGAGGCCGCGCGGCTGACCCTGAACCGCAAGCTGGCGCTGCCTTTCGGCAACGTGGTGCTCGCGCTGTGTGCGCTGCCCTTTGCGCTGCGCTTCGGGCGCACGCTGGGCGTCAGCCTGGGCATCGCGCTGCTGATCGCAGTGGCGTATTACCTCGTTTTCTTCATCGGACTGACGCTGGCGGCGGCGCTGCCCGCCGTACCGGAACTGGGCGCGTGGCTGGCAAATGTTCTCTTTGCCGGAGCCGGGCTGTGGCTGCTCAGGCGCGCGTGAACACAGCGCAGGGCCCGGAACTGCGGGCCCTGATTCTCTCGGCCTCCTTCGGCAGCGGGCATCATCAGGCCAACGACGCGCTGGACCGTTCGCTGCGTGCGGCGGGCATGAAGCTCTCGGCCCGGCACACCGATTTTCTGAGTTACCTCAGTCCGCTGGAGCGGACCGTTACCGCCGGAACCTATGACCTGTGGCTGCGGCACGCGCCGGGCATGTACAAGGCCTTTTACAACTGGACCGATTCGGAAACCGAGCCGCGTGCGCTGACCGGCACCTTCGGCTGGCTGGGGCTGCGCGGCATGACGCGCGACGTGCAGGAGGTGGCCCCCGAGCTGGTCGTCGGCTCCTATCCCACCACCGTCGCCCTGGCGGACACGGCCCGCCGGCGGCTGGGCACGGATTTTCTGAACGCCCTGATCGTGACCGACTACCGCGTTCACCACCACTGGGCACGTCCAGAGGCCGAGGTGCTGATGGTCGCCAGCGAGGAGGCGCGCGAGCAGATGGTCCGCTGGCGCATCCCGCCGGAACGGGTGGAGGTCACCGGCATTCCCATCGGCCCGGCCTACCGCCAGCTGATCGGCGCGGACCGGGCGGCGCTGCGGCAACGTCACGGGCTGGACCCGGCCCTGCCCCTGATCCTGATTTCCGGCGGCGGCACCGGCACCTTCCGGGCGCTGGGGCCCGTGCTCACCGAACTCAGCGCGCTGGGGCGGCGGGTGCAGGTGCTCGTGCTGGCCGGGGCCCGGGGACGCGGCGTGACGCAGGTGGGCGGGGCCACAGTCCACCGCCTGGGCTTCTCCACCGCCTTTCCCGAACTGCTGGCCGCCTCGGATCTGGTGGTGGGCAAGGCGGGCGGCCTCACGGTGGCCGAGGCCACCACGCTGGGCGTGCCGCTGGTGATCCACGAGCCGATTCCGGGCCAGGAGGAACACAACGCCGACTATCTGGAACGCCACGGAGCGGGCGTGTGGGCACGCGAGCGCCGCGCGCTGCGGCCCGCCGTGCTGCGCGCGCTGGATCCGGACGAGAATGCCCGCCTGGGACGGTGCGCCGTGGCCATCAGTGTGCCGGACGCGGCCGACCGGGTGGCGGCGGCGCTGCTGGGCAGGCTCGGGCGGTGAGCGGCAGGCCTCCGGCGGGACGCCGCGTGCCGCTGCCGCAGCTTGCCCCGGTCCACTCCGGGTGGGCGGCGCTGGCCGGCCTCAGCGCTTACCTGCTGCTTCCCTTCCTGAGTGTGCAGCTGCTCAACCTCGGCGTGATCCGCGAGGGCCGGCATGCCCGCCGGGAACTGGCCCTGACCTTCGACGACGGCCCGGACCCCGTGACCACGCCCGCCGTGCTGGACGCGCTGCAGGCGGCAGGTGCATCCGCCACTTTCTTCGTGATCGCCGCACACGCTGAAGCGTACCCGCACCTGATTGCGCGGATGCTCGCACAGGGGCACGAGGTCGCCGCACACGCCGACCGGCATGTCCACGCCTGGATGCGCACGCCGTGGGACGCGTTTCTCGATCCGCTGCGGGCGGTGCGCCGCCTGGAACGGATCACAGGCCAGCGCCCGCAGTACCATCGCCCGCCCCACGGGGCCTACACCCTTGCCACGGTGCTAGGCCAGCGGGCGGCAGGGGTGCGCGGCGTTCACTGGAGCATCGAGGGCGAAGACTGGCGGGCGGAGCAGACTCCGGAAACGGTGCGCGAAGGGGTGCTGAAGCGCGCCATGCCCGGAGCGGTCGTCGTGCTGCACGACGCCGGGCCCGGCGCGCGCAACACCGTGCCGATGCTGCCGGAGTTGCTGTGGGCGCTGCGGGACCGGGGCTATACCCTGAAAACGGTCTCGCAACTGGACGGCGCGGGTCCGGTCGGCGGGCGGGCGCTGGTCCGGCGGGCTTTTGTGGCGCTGGACGGCGTGTTCGACCGCCTCGGCGGCATCCACCCGACGGCGGGGCGGGCCGATACCCTGTTCCGCACTGGCCGCACGGCCTTTCCGCTGGGCGGCGTGACGCTGGCCGACGGCACGCCCGTCCAGCGGGGAGCGCCCAGCGCCGAGTTCCATGTCAACAACCCGCTGCTGGTGGACCTGGGGCTGCGCCGCAGCGTGCGTCAGGCCCGTGAGGATTTTCAGGCGGTGGCAGGGGACCTCCAGCACCGGCCCGACCTTCAGGGCGCGCAGTTCGTCTACTGCCTGAGCGCGCTGTCGCCGCTGCTCTCGGCGCTGGGGTTCGAGGCCCACGACCTGCCGCCCACGGCAGCCCGCCGCCTACAGCGCTGGGCCGCCGTGCTGCGCCGCGCCTACGGCAGCCCACCCGACGCGCCCACGCCGAGGCTGAGCATCCTGAGCCGGGAGGCGTTTCTGGCACGGTACGGCGACGAGCCTAACTAGGCATGTCCAGTTCCGACAGCTCCACCAGTCGGAGATCAGGGGAGATCGCCGACAATACGGCTTCCAGCGGCCCCTTATGGGCGGCCCCCACGATGGCGAGGACGCGCCCGGCGGGATGCAGCGCCGTGAGCTGCCGCAGCCGCGCCGCCATGAAGATGTTGCGGGCATTCCAGTCGGCCACCTGCGTGCGGTGCTCCCCAGTGAGCAGCGGGTGATTCAGGTACGATCCCACCTCCAGAGCCTCGCTGTCCTGAACGCAGCGTGAACTGTTGGCGTAGCTGAGATACTCCCAGTAGTCCTGGTTCGCCTGGGCCTGCCTCATCCGCTCACCTCCTTCCAGCATGGCCGGGGCGCTGTAAATCTCAGCCCTGAACTTGTCGTCCTCCCAGAGCTGAGGGACGGCGCTGAGACGCTGCTGAAGCGGCCTGTTCGTCGTGAAGTCGTCGAAATGATGCAGCCGGACATGCCCCAGGCGGCGGGCCAGCGGCACGGCCAGGCGGTGGGTTTCGCCGGTATGGCCGGCGTATTCGGCCAATCTGGCGGCGACATCGGGAGGCAGGGGAAGGTCCGGGGTCCAGGTCAGCAGCGCACTGACTGGCTCCAGGGCCACCAGCCACGCCAGCACCCGCTCGGCGGGTGGCGTGCCGGGATGCAACGCCCGCGCCTCCGCCTCATCCCGGCTCCAGGAACAGTATTTCCTGGCCGCCGCGTCCAGCCGCAGGGCCGTGGCATACCCGCCCACACGCAGATCGGCGTAAAGGTCGCCCTCCTGCCGGTAAGCTTGAACCACGTCACCCGGCAGGAGTTCCACCGCGACGGCCTGGGGGTGCCAGGCGAGCAGGCGAGCCAGCGTGGGCTGGAGGGCAGCGTCCGTGGTCTGGTGGTCCAGGTGGGCGCTGCCCAGCACCAGTACCTCGGTGGGCGGCCCGCTGAAAGCGTGTGGCATGCCGCTATTTAACCGTACCCTGTCTTCCGTGAACTACGACGATTTCGCCGACCTGTACGACCACCAGTACGACCTGTACCGCGACGACCTGCACTTCTATGCGGGCGTGGCCGAGCGGGTGGGCGGGCCGGTGCTGGAGGTCGGGGCCGGAACCGGGCGCGTGACGGCCTTTCTGGCACGTCGTGGGGTGGACGTGACCGGTCTGGAGCCGAGCGGACGCATGATCGAGCGGGCGCGGGAAAGGGCGGCGCAGAGCGGTCTGGAACTGCGCCTGGAACAGGGCGACATGCAGACCTTCGGGTTGGAACGGCGCTTTAATCTGGTGATCGCGCCCTTCAACGCGCTGATGCACCTGTACACGCCCAATGAACAGGTGCGGGCCCTGGAGAACCTGCACGCGCATCTGGGAACGGGCGGCACCTTTGCCTTCGACCTGTACCTGCCGCGTTTTGGCAAATCCAACACGCTGCGGCATGAGGGCGAGACCTTTTACGCGGCGGACGGTCGCCGCACCGACGTCTTTTTCGTGCAGCGCCACGACAAGGTGCGCCAGCACATCACCACCGAGTACCACGTGGACACCACGCACGCGGGTGGGCAGTTGACCCGGCGGCATTACACCCTGACGCAGCGCTACTACACCCGCTACGAGATGGAGTGGCTGCTGCGGTTCGCAGGCTTTGAGGCCCCGCGCGTCAGCGGCAGCTTTCAGGGAGGTCCGCTGGAAAAGGGCAGCGAGGTGATGGTCTTTCAGACGCGGGCTCTGTAGCACCCTATAGACGGTAGAGGCAAAACAGCAGAGGCAACGCAGAGGGCGCCGGAAGCAAAACTCCCAGCGCCCCGCTATCCCCAGATCAGGGAACTACGCTTTCTCTTTCTTGCTCTTGGGCAGAACGTCGGCGAGGTCGGCCGCCGTGATGGGGCGTTCCTGGGCTCCGAAGCTGGTCGCCGAGAGCGCCCCAGCCATGTTCGCAGCCCGCGCCGCCTGCGCCATGCCGGAGCCGGACAGCACCGCGTGGGCAAAAGCGGCCGTGAAGGTGTCGCCGGCCCCGGTGGAATCCACCACCGCACCCTCGGGGGGCACGGCGTCCACCAGTTCGGTCTCGGTGGGAGTCCAGATGATGCTGCCCATCTTGCCGACCTTCACGATTACCCGCTGCGCCCCGGCCTCGCCCAGCTGGCCCAGCGCGGCGCTGATGGAACTCGTGCCGGTCAGTGCCTGCAGCTCGTGCTGGTTGAGCATCAGGTAATCCGAACCCAGCGCCTCGTCGCGCAGGCCGGTGCCCACCTTGTTCACCGCCCCGGTGCCGAGATCAATGAAGACCGGCACCGGCTTCTTGGCATTGCGGGCGTACCCGATGGCCGCCAGGGTGTACTCGCGCTGCGGCCCCTCGATCAGGCTGTAGGCGTTGATCACCAGGGCGTCGGCTCCCTCGATGTCTTTTTTCTTGAGCTTGGCGGGGTCGAGCTGCCGGTTGGCCGCGCCGTCACTGATCATGGTGCGCTGGCCGTCTCCGGTCTGCATCACGGTGATGGTGCTGGTCAGGTGTTCGGCGCTGCGCTGGATGGCCACCTCGCTGACCCCGCTTTCACGCACGCGGCTCAGGGCGTATTCGGCAAAGGGATCATCGCCCACGCACGCGGCCAGCGTGACCGTGTGGCCCAGCCGCGCCAGCGTGACGCTGATGGTGCCGCCCGCTCCGCCCGGCTTCATGCTCGCGCGAATCGGCGCAACCTCCTCGCCGGGACGCGGCAGGCGCTTGAGGTGGTACAGGTGGTCGACCGTTACGTCGCCAATCACATAGAACTTCACGAAAAAAACCTCCGGGGACCAGCCCCTTGTCTGTAGGTGAACTGTTCGGTCATCGGGTGGTGGGGCGGCACGCACAGGCACCAGGGGCCCCGCACCTCGCGGCCCGTCCCGCCACGCAGGGAGTCGGGGAAAAGGAAGGGAAACAGCAGAACGTGCTGCTAAAGTACCACGCCCAGCCGGCCGGCCAGCCCACGCAGGGCGTCCAGCGGCACATCCTCGGCCCGCACGTCGGGCCGCAGCCCCAGGTCGGCCAGGGCCTCGTCAATGGCCTCGCCCGCGTGCCCGATCATGCGCAGGTTGTTGCGCAGCGTCTTGCGCCTGTGGTGCAGCGCCGCCTCGATAAAGCGCAGCAACTCCGGCGCCGGGCCGGGGCGCGAGCGGTCAAAGTCCAGGCGCAGCACGCTGCTCGTCACGTCGGGGGCCGGCAGGAACGCTCCCTTGGGCACGTCACGCACATGCCGCACGCTGCCGTACAGGGCGGCCAGGGCACTTAAAAATCCGTAATTGTCCTCGCCGGGACCGGAGGTCAGGCGCTGACCCACCTCTTTTTGCACGAGCACCGTGGCCGACACGATGGACGGCGCGCGCATGAAGCGCGCGAGCAGCGGCCCGGTGATGTAGTACGGCAGGTTGGCGATAACCCGCGTGCCCGGCGGCAGGGCCGCGTAGTCGTACTCCAGCGCGTCGCCCCAGACCACCGTGACGTCCAGCCCCTCCAACGTCTCGTCAAGCGCGGGGCGCAGCCGCTCGTCCTTTTCCAGCGCCGTGACGTGCGCGCCGCGCGTGGCGATCTCGCGGGTCAGCACGCCCAGACCGGGGCCGACCTCCAGCACACTCACGCCCGCCTGGGCCCCGCCCGCCTCGGCAATGGCGCGCAGGATGTTGCCGTCAATCAGGAAGTTCTGACCCAGGCTCTTGGTGGGCTTCAGGCCGTGGCGGGTCAGCAGTTCCCGCACCCGCGCGGGGGAGTACAGCGGGGCGGTGGCGGGGGGATCGGCGGGTTTGTCGGCTGGGGTCAAGGGGGCATCTCCGGAAAAAAAGCAGCGCCGGTGCCGGCGCGGGCCCGTCAGTATACCCGTCCCGGGCACCCAACGGGGCCGCCGGCAGAGCGGGGGCCGGCGCGGCACAATGAGAAGCAAACACCCCTCGCTCCTGGCCGAGGACCGTATCATCGCCCCGACCCGCCCACCCCCCGGAGGTATTCCCGTCATGACCGATCCTGCCCGCACCGGGCCGCCCACCGCCCCAGAACCGGCCCCCGCCCGCCCCAGTCCCGCCGCGGTCCCCACCGCTCCCCTGCCCGACCTGAACGAGGTGATCCGCGCGGGCGAGTGGCGGCGGGCCCTGGCAGTCTCCCGCCTGTCGGGAGCCACCCCCGAGGTGCAGGAAGCGCTGGAGGCAGTCTTCGGGATTCAGGAGGCGGTGCGGGCGCGGCGCTATCCATCGGCCCAGCGCTCACTCGCGGCCTACCGGGAAGCGCTGGGACCCGGGACGACCGACACGACGCCCGGAGAGTCGGGGGTGATTCGCCGCACCGCCGATCCCGACGCGCTGGGCACGGCCCTGGACGCCCTGATCGCCCACCAGAAGGAGCCGGACCCGCAGGCGCTGCACAGCGCCCTCGAACCCGCGCTGGCGCAGCCATTGACCCGCGCCGAGGCGCTGAACATGCTGGGCGTGCTGCGCGCCGTGCGTGACGAGGGGACCGAGGCCCGCACCCACTTCGAAGCGGCGCTGGCCGCCGACGCAGGGCACTACCGCGCGCTGACCAACCTGGGCAACCTGGACCTGGAGGCCGGAGACTTCAAGGCCGCCGAGGTCCGTTACCGCGAGGTGATCCGGCTGTGCCCCGAATACGACGGCGGCCACCACAACCTGGGCGTGGCGCTGCGGCGTCAGGGCAAGATGGGCGAGGCGGTGCGCTCGATCCGGCGCGGCCAACAGCTGGGCATGAAACGCTCCAAGGAGGACACCGACGCCGAGATCAAGGCGCAGTTCGCCTCCAGCCGGGTGTTCCGGTCGCTGCGCTGGGTGCTGATCGCTGGAGTGGGGGGGGTGCTGATGCTCGGCCTGCGCGGGCTGATGGGCTAGCCGTGGCCGGCGTGAGCGAGTATGTACTGGACCCACGGGGCGCGCGGGAGATCGACGCCCGGCTGGAACGGGCCGGGCTGCTGGACCTGACCATGGAAGAGGCGGGGCGGGCGGTGGCCGACGCGGTCATGGCCCGTCATCCGGTGGGTCCGGCGCTGCTGCTCGCCGGTGGGGGGGCCAACGGCGGGGACGCGCTGGTCGCCGCCCGGCACCTGCTTGCCCTGGGCCGTGAGGTTCACGTACTCGCCCAGCCCGCCCGGCACCCCCTGACCCGCCTGAACCGCCGCCGCCTGCGGACCGTGGGCGGCGAAGTTCGTCCGCTGACGCCCGCGGCGCTGCGCCGGGCGCTGGCCGGAGCGGGTGTGGTGGTGGACGGTCTGCTCGGAACCGGCTTCACGCCGCCGCTGAGGTCCGCGCTGGCAACGGTGGTGGACGTGGTGAACACCGCCCACGACGCGGGCACGCCGGTCGTGTCCATCGACCTGCCCAGTGGCCTGGACGCCTGCTCGGCGCATCCAGACGGACCCAGCGTCACAGCAGACCAGACCGTCACGCTGATGGGCCTCAAGACCGCGCTGCTATTCGGCGAGGCAGCGGCGCGCTCCGGGGAGATGATCCTCGCGCCGCTGCGTGCCCCGCCCGGCTGGGTGCGCGGGGAGGCGCTGGGCACCCGCCCCTCCGATGCGCAGGTGGGCGCGCTGCTGCCCCGCCGCTCTGCCGACGCCCACAAGGGCACGGCGGGCCGGATATGGATTCTGGGCGGGCATCCCGGCACGGTGGGAGCCGCGGCGCTGGCCGGACTGGGGGCGCTGCGGGCCGGGGCCGGACTGGTCACCGTGCACTCGGAAGCCGAGGTGCCGCTGGTGACCCCGGAGCTGATGATGCGCCGTCACGCCGACTGGTCCAGCGCCCTGCCCGGCCTGCATGGCCTGGGCCTTCCGGACGCCGTGGCGCTGGGCATGGGCCTGGGCCCGCAGGCGCGGGCAGTGGCGCGCACGGTGCTGGGCTGGCGTGTGCCCACCGTGCTGGACGCCGACGCCCTGCACCCCGAACTCGCCGGGCACGGCCACGACGCCTGCATCTGGACGCCGCACCCCGGCGAGGCGGCGCGGCTGCTGGGCACCCCGAGCGGCGCAGTCACGCGCGATCCGCTGGCGGCGGCCCGGCGGCTGCAGGAGTTGCTGGGCGGCGTGGTGGTCCTCAAGGGCGGTCCCAGTGTGGTTGCCTTTCCGGACAGTTCCGGTGGGGTGACGCTGAGCGTGGCGCGCGGCGGACATCCTGGCATGGCCTCGGGCGGCATGGGCGACACCCTGTCGGGCATCCTGGCGGCGCTGCTGGGTCAGGGCCTGAGCGCCCAGGACGCCGCCGTCGCCGGGGTGCGTCTGCACGCCCGGGCGGGCGAGCGGGCCGGCGCAGCCCACGGCTACGGTCTGATCGCCACCGACGTGTGCGCCGAACTGGGGGCGGCGTGGCTGGACCTGCGCGGGACCCTTTCCCCAACCCTTCCCCCAGACGGGTCCCCCCGACGTTCCCGCCCGCAGATCCTACAAATGGTCACGTCCGCGCCGCCGGACTGCTAGGTTAGAACACCGATGCAGGGCCTCCTGAGTGACCTTCCTTTGTTGGGCGTGCTGGAACTGATCCACACCACCCGCCAGACCGGCGTGCTGGACGTTGAGGCCGATGTGCCGTACACCGTCGCGTTTCTGGGCGGCGAGATCGTCTCGGGCGGCATTCTGGACTGGCTGGGGGTCGAGGCCCTGTACGCCTCCCCGCTGGTGTCGGACAGCGGATCTTTTGCCTTCACGCGCCGCAGCATCACCGGCCAGCCGCTGGGCACCTACGATCACCTGATCACCGACTGGGCGCGGGTGGGAGACGAATGGGAGCAGGTCTGTGCGGTAATCGGCAGCCCCAGCCGGGTCTTTCAGGGCGACGTGACGCCCTTTCAGACGGGCCGCAGCGTCCGGGGCGCGGCCCGTGAACTGGAGCGCCCCGTCTTTGAGGTCGCGCAGGAGGTGGCCGCGGCCGTGCGGGCCGGTCACCTTCTGCCCCTGGAGCGCCACGAATGGTTCCGGCTGCGCCTGAAACCCACCGGGCAGCGGGCGGCCCTTCACCCGGTGGCCCGCCGCATGGACGGCGAGCGCACCCTGGGCAACGTGATCGCCCAGGGCGTACCCGTTCACGAGGCCCGCACCTACCTGCTGGGCGAGCTGCGGCTGGGGCTGCGCTTTCCGGGCAGCGGCTGGGTTCTGCGCGACCTGATCTGGGAACAGCGCCACAGCGGCCCGCCTGCCGGTGTTCCGTCTTCTTCCGCCGGGTCCGGATCCACCACGATCAATTGACTCAGGGGCAGGGCCGAGCTGCACCCCACTCCTTAGCTGTGTACTCCTTAAGCTATGTACGTGGCGGTTCGGGGCAGTCACCAAGGTCCCGCCGCGCCGCCTGTCCAGCGCCGGTTCGTGGCCGGCCAGAAAAGCCCTAGAATGCCCCCCATGTTGTTTTTGTCGGCCCTGTTGCTGTTGGTCGCGTTCCTGGTGGGCAGCCTGCCGGTGGGGCACGCGCTGCTGTCTCGCGCTGGGGTCAACGTCCGGCTCAGCAATGCCCACAACCTGGGCGTGGAGAACATGCTGCGGCTGGTGGGGCCGGGGCTGGCCGCCGCGAGCGCCGCGCTGGATGCGGGCAAGGGGCTCCTCGCTGTTCTGATGGCCTCCAGCCTGGACCAGCCCGAGGTCACCGTGCTCGCGGCGCTCGCCGCCTACCTGGGACACCTCAATCCTCCGGCGGCCCTGTACGGCCCGACCCTCCCGCGCGGCCGGGGCAACCTGGTGCTGCTGGGGGTGCTCGCGGGGCTGGCGGTCAGCGGAGCCGTGCCCCTGTGGACGGCCGCCCTGCCGGTGGTCGTGTACGCGGGCGTAACCGGCTACTGGGGCTATGTCAGTGCGGCGACCCTGGCGGCGCTGCTCAGCTTCGCCGTGGCGGTGGCGCTGCTGCCGCTGGGCGTACCCGCCGGACTCGCGGCGCTGGGCCTGCTGGTCGCCGCGACGTGGCGCTTCAAGGAGAACATCGGACGTATGCTCGACGGCACCGAGCCGCGTTTTGGCGAGAGCGTGCCGCTGGCCGGCAAGCGCCGCGACGAGGTGGTCGCGGCCTTCATGATCCACCCGATGACGTTGGAGAATTTCTGGTCGGCGCGCCGCTTTGCGTGGCTCCGGCCACTGGTGCAGAACGGTCTGGTCAGCGAGGCCACCGTGCGTCAGATGGCCGAGAACCTGCGCCCCATGAAGGTGGGCGAGTTGCGCGGCATCCGCACGCCCGAGGGCCAGAGCATCCGCTGCTACCTGCTGTCCAGCCCGCTGCTGCCCGATGTCTTCGACAGCCAGCCCGAGCTGGCGACCCGCCGCGCCATCGAGGGTGCGCGGCTGGCCCATGAACTGGGGGCAGAGGTCTTCGGGCTGGGCGCGTTCTGGTCGGTGGTGGGCAACAAGGGAGTGGACGTGCAGGCCGCCGTGCCGCAGATCACCGTGACCAACGGCGGAGCCTATACCTCCGGCACCATCAAGGCCGCCATTCCAGGCATCCTCAAGCACTTTCAGGAGGAGGGCCGCGACCTGAAGGCGGCCACCGCCGGCATTGTGGGGGCCAATGGCGTGGTGGCCTTCGGGATCGCGCGCACCATTGCGCCGCAGGTCGCCCGGATCATCATGCTGGGCCGCAATCTGGAAAAGCTCGAGCGCAGCGCCGCCACCCTGCGCCGCGCCAACCCGGACACCGAGATCATCACCACCACCGACTACGCCGCCCTCAAGGAGGCCGACCTGATCTTCTCGGCCACCAGCGACCCCAACCCGGTAATCTTCCCGCAGCATGTCAAAACGGGCACCTGGATCTTCGACGAGGGCCGTCCGGCGGATGTGGACCCCAGTGTGGCCGAGGTCCCCAGCGTGAGGATCATTCCCGGCGGCGTGGTGCGCCCCCCCGGCGGCATGACCTCGCACATCGACCTGCAGTTCGGCGAGGGTGCGGTGCCCGCGTGTCTGGCCGAGACGTTGATCATCGCCGCTACCGGGGAACACGACCGCAAGAGCCTGGGCCCACAGACCCGGACCGAGAACATCAATTTCTTCGTGGAGCAGGCGGCGCGTCTGGGCTTCACGGTGGTGGACTGAGTACAGATGGACGAAACAAGGGTGGACTGAGCGCGCAGACCAAAGGGCCGACGGGCGCGACCCCGGACCGTCCTGCCCGGTGCGTCTGTCCCACCCGTCTGGCCTGTGCGTCCGGTCCGCGCCAGCTGACGCCTCTCTGAGAAGCGGGCGGCATTGCCTTAAACCGCCCCCATTGTCCCGCTCCGGCGGGCCTATGCTGCGGCTGTGTTGCCCCGCGTGCTGCGCTTCTGTCTGACTGTGGCCGTCATGCTCTGCGCGGCGGAACCGGGCCACGCCGCGCAGTTGCCCCTGTTCCTGGGGCCACAGCTGCCGCCCGCACCCCGAAGTCTGCCGGGGTGCTTGCCCCCCACGGACACGCTGGAACAGGCCGTCTGGAGGGTGGTGACGGAGGGCGGACGGCCTGACCTGAGCTGCGGCAACGCCTTTGCCGGCTACCTGCGGACCCCGCGCAGCCCCGAGGTACGCCTGGACGCCTTCGAGGCCATCGCCGCGCAGGTGGCCAACGCCCGCAGCGAGGTGCTGCTCTCCAGCATGGAGTGGAACGCCGGGCCGGGCCATCCAGGCTGGACCTTCGCGCTGGCCGTCGCCAATCTGTACGGGCGGGTCCGGGAGGATTCTGCCGCCTACCCCCACGGCATGGCGGTGCGGGTGCTGATGGGCGGCTTTCCGGACCTGACGCACCCCGACGGCCGGTCTCAGCCGCTGGCGCTCGCGGGCGACCTGTGGCGGCTGGGCGTGCCGCTGGACGACCCTGCCGTGGGCTGGCACCTCAGCCTCCTGAACTACCGTTACCTGCCGCACAGCCACGTCAAGATGCACGTCATTGACGGGCGCACCGTGGCGGTGGGGGGGTTTAACTTCACCGACTGGCACCTGCCCTCGCCACAGGCGGGCGGGGTGGAGCCGGGAGGACATGACCTGCAGGACCTGGGACTGCAGCTGACCGGCCCGGTGGCCCAGGAGGGGGTGGCGGCCTTCGACGACCTGTGGCGGCACAGCGACCAGTTGCGCTGCCCACCGGGCGTAAGCGCCGCACAGCTGGAGGCCCGCTGCCAGATGGGGCCGCCCGATCCGGTCACCCATCCCCCGGCGGCGCAGGAGGCGGTGCCCAGCAGCCAGGCGCGCGCCTTCTTGCTGTACCGCCGCAGCGGGGTGGATCAGGCCGACCGCGCGCACCTGGCCCTGCTCGGCGCGGCGCGGCGCAGCATCGACGTGATGCACGCCGACTTCAGTCCCTCTCTGGAGTGCTGGTACGCGTACCTTCAGCCCGGAAGCTGTGGGGTGGACAGCTGGCCGGTTTACCTGCGGGCGGTGCTGTCGGCGCTGGAACGGGGCGTGCATGTGCGCGTCCTCACCGTCAACTACGGTGTGGGAGCGGGGCCCAACCGCAGCGGCATTGCCCTGATGCGCCGCGAGGCCCGCCGCCGGGGCCTGGACGCCCTGTTTGAGGTCCGCTATGTCACCCGGGCCATGCACACCAAGGCCCTGACCGTGGACCGCCGCATGGTCGTGGTGGGCAGCATGAACCTTCATTTCAGCTCGTGGGGACCACTGGGACTGGCCGAGGCCGCGCTGGCGACGGGTGACCCGGCGGCGGTCAGTGAACAGCAGGCCAGGTTTGAACAGCAGTGGCGGGGAGCCAGCGTGCCGGTTGCGCCCGAGCGCTGGCTCCAGCACGTGCCGCGTGACCTGACCGGGAAGCCGGACCCGCCCGGCAGCGGTGACGGCCACGGTCCGGGCCTGCCCCAGCCCCTAAACTGAGGGCATGAGCACCCCCTCCCCCACCCTCCTGCCGGACACGCCGCATGGTTGAGCGTCTTCATCTTGCCAAGCCCCGGGGCTTTTGCGCGGGCGTGGTCATGGCGATCGGCGCGGTGGAAAAGGCCGCGCGCACCGAGACAGGGCCGGTCACCGTGTACCACTCCATCGTTCACAACCACACGGTAGTCGAGCGGCTGCAGCGCGGCCACGGCGTGCATTTCGTGGAGAATCTGGACGACATCGAGGCCCTGCCCCACGGCGGCGAGACGGTCGTCTTCTCGGCCCACGGCATCAGCCCGGCGGTGCGCGGGCGGGCCCGCGAGCTGGGACTCGCCACCATCGACGCCACCTGTCCGCTGGTCACCAAGGTTCACAGCGAGGCCAAGAAATATGCCCGCGAGGGCTACACCATCCTGCTGATCGGCGACAGCGCCACGCATCAGGAGGTCATCGGCACCCGCGGTGAGGCCCCTAAGCACACCATTCTGGTGGGCGTGCTGGGCAAGACGGGCCAGGGACTGCATGACCCGCATACCGTCACGGTCCCCGACCCCGAGCGGCTGGTGGTGCTCACCCAGACTACCCTGAGCGTGGACGACACCCGGCGCACGGTGGACATCCTCAAGGCCCGCTTTCCGGCGCTGATCGTGCCTCCCAGCGAGGACCTGTGCTACGCCACCAAGAACCGTCAGGACGCGGTCAAGGCCATCGCGCCGCAGGTGGACGCCTTTCTGGTGCTCACCAGCACACACTCCAGCAATGGCATGCGCCTGCTGGAACTGGCCCACGATACCTGTGGCCGCGCCGAGCGGCTGGAGACGGCCGCCGACCTCGCCGGCCTGGACCTGAGCGGCGTGCGCTCGGTCGGCATCACCAGCGCGGCGAGCACGCCCGACGACCTGGTGCAGGAGGTCGTGGCCCACTTCCGCGCGCTGAATCCCGCCCTGGAAGTCATCGAGGAGGGCGAGTGGGAGAACATCGAGTTCCGCGAGCCGAAGAAGATCCTGCCCACGCAGCCGCTGCCGCGCACCATGGGGTAAAGGGGGTAAAGACAGAGCCGCTCGGCCGGACGCTGCATGCTCTAGCATGCCGCGCATGAAGGTGCGGGCATGATTGTGGTGAAGGTCGGCGGAAGCGCCGGAATCGATTACGACGCGGTGTGTGCGGATCTGGCGGCGCGGTGGAAGGCGGGCGAGCGCCTGATTCTGGTGCACGGCGGCAGCGGCGAGACCAACCGGGTGGCCGAGGCACTGGGGCATCCCCCGAGGTTCGTGACGAGCCCCAGCGGCTACACCTCGCGCTTTACCGACCGGCAGACGCTCGAAATCTTCGAGATGGTGTACTGCGGCAAGATGAACAAGGGCATCGTGGAACGGCTGCAACGTCTGGGCGTGAACGCGGTGGGCCTGTCGGGCCTGGACGGACGTATCTTCGAGGGCCGCCACAAGGACTCGGTGCGGGCCGTCGAGAACGGCAAGGTGAAGGTGCTGCGCGGCGACCACACCGGCACGGTGGAGCGGGTCAACACCGGCCTGATCGAACTGCTGCTGGGCGCGGGCTACCTGCCGGTGCTGACTCCCCCTGCAAGCAGCTACGAGGGCGTGGCGATCAACGTGGACGGCGACCGCGCCGCCGCCGCGCTGGCCGTGGCGCTGCGGGCCGACGCCCTGCTGCTGCTGTCCAACGTGCCGGGTCTGCTGCGCGACTACCCGGACGAGGCCAGCCTGATCCGCGAGATTCCCGCCGGTGATGTGGAGGCGTACCTGGAGTTCGCGCAGGACCGCATGAAGAAGAAGGTACTGGGCGCCGCCGAGGCTGTGCAGGGCGGCGTAAAACGGGTGATCTTCGGGGACGCCCGCGCCGGACAGCCGGTCACGGCCGCTCTGGAGGGCGCGGGCACGGTGGTGTCGTGACCGGGCGTGTGAAGCCCTGCCAGCCCTGACCGACGGTCTGCTATCCTGCCGCGCGTGACGCCCGCTGAACTGCTGAGCTTTCTGACGGCCCGGGGCGGCCAGGAACACCGTGCCACCGCCCTGCTGCATGTGGGACGCGGCAAGAAGGCCCGCGTGCAGGAACTGGGTGAGTACCGCCTGACGGTGCGCGGGGAAGGAGTGCAGGCGGTGGGCCCCAGCGGACAGATGCGGACGCTGAGCCCGGGCGAGTTCATGGCCGTGTTCGGCAGCTACCGCTTTGGCCCCGTGGCGGCTACCGGAGCGATGACTGACCTGGGACCGCTGTTCGGGTAAAGCGCTGGATACAGCGAAGTCTGCTTCGCAGCCCAGAGCAGGGAACCACCAACAGGCCCCTTCCCGCTGCCTCCACGCGGATGACGGTGACGACCCGCGCCATCCGCGTAGCAAAGAGAGACGTCCGGGGCAGGGGTCACAACCCCCCGCCCCGGACGCCGGTCAGCGCCTGAGCGCCGTTTACTGCTGGGCGTTCGGGAAGGAGAACGCCTTGAGGTTGACGGTGACGTCGCGGATCTGGCCGCCACGCAGGACCGTGAGCTTCACGCTGTCACCGATCTGCTTGCCGATGATGGTGCGCGGCAGATCGTCGCGGGAGGTGATGGCCTGTCCGTCAATGGCAGTGATCACGTCGCCGCCCGTGGGAATCTCGGCGCTCTGGGCCCCTGGGCCGTCCGCTCCCTGGCCGGTCGCCTGGGTGCTGCCCCTCAGGCCGGCGGCGGCGGCGGGGCTGTTGGGGTAGACCCGCTGAATCAGCGCGCCGCTTTCGGGCAGGTTCGCCTGCTTGCGCTGCGCGTCACTCAGGGCACCGACGTCGGTGAACTGAATGCCCAGGCTGGGAGTCTGGAGCACGCCGCCGTTGCCCGCCTGCAACTGGGGCAGCAGCTTCTTAACGGTGTTGACGGGAATGGCGAAGCCCACGCCCGCGCTCTGGCCCGCGCCGCCGGTCAGAATCTGGGTGTTCACGCCGATCACCTCGCCGGAGCTGTTGAGCAGCGGGCCGCCCGAGTTGCCGGGGTTGATGGCCGCGTCGGTCTGGATCAGGCTCTGCTCGATGCCCTTCATCCCCACCGGGGCGGTGCGTTCCAGGCTGGAGATGATGCCCTCGGAGACACTGAAGTCCAGCCCGAAGGGGGCGCCCATCGCCACGGCCTTGAGGCCCACATCGAGCTTTGAGGAGTCGCCCAGCGGAATCGGCTGGATCAGGTTCTGGGGCAGGCCCTCGGGGCGGATCAGCGCGAGGTCAAAGTCGGGGGCGCGGGCGATGACCCTGGCCTTGTACTCCTTCTTGTCTCCGTGCACGCGGATGGTGATCTCACTGGCCCCGTCCACCACGTGGTTGTTGGTCACGATGTCGCCGCTCTTGTTGACGAAAAAGCCGCTGCCCGTGCCGGTCTGGGCCCGTGGGGTGCCCAGGCCGCTGCCGTCATTGCCGCTGCCGTCCCCGAAATCAAAGGGCAGGCCAAAGGGCATCTGCTCCTGCATGCGCTTGCGCAGCTGGGCCTCCGAGCTGCCCGGGTTGCCCTCCGTGACGCTGATGTACACCAGGCCGCCCTGCCGCTGCTTGACCACCTGCACGGTGTTCGCCTCGGATTCGGTGCGGGCCCGGCCTCCGCTGTAGGTGTTGCCCTGGGGTGGAGTGGCCAGGGCCTGCACCATCTGGCCCTGCGTGCTCTGGGGGGCGCTCACGGACGAAGCGTTCTGGGCGGCGGAACGTTCATTGATGCCGTAGCCCACGAACGCGCCGAGGGCCAGCGTGCCCGACAGGGCCAGGATGGAGAGGTTCTTCTTCATGGAGCAAGTCTGCCGTGGGCCGGTTACACGGCGGTTAAAGCCCTGGTGCGGTCCCCGGTCGCCCCGGTACCCCCAGACGCCGCCTTAGATCTCGCCGTCGTCCTCCTCGTCGGGCAGCGGCAACCTCACGCGGAAGGTCGCGCCGCCGCCGGGGGTGTCCACCACGTCAATGCTGCCTCCGTGGGTGGTCACGACCTGCTGGGCAATGGTGAGCCCCAGCCCCGCCGAGCCTGCCTCCTTGCCGCGGTAGAACTTGTCGAAGATGCGCGGCTTGATCTCGTCGGGCACGCCGGGGCCACGGTCAATCACCCGCACCTCGACCTCGCCGGGCCGCAGCTCCGTTTCCAGATGCACCAGATCCGGCGAGCCGCTGACCCGGATGGCGTTGGCCACCAGATTAACGAACACCTGCCCCAGCCGCCCCGGATCGCCCACGATCTCGATGGCCTCCTGCGGCACCCGCACGCCATAGTCGCGGCCCAGCTGCGAGAGCACCTGCCCCAGGTTCATAAAGTGCATTTCGATGCCCTGGGTCAGCTCGCCGCGCGACAGCTGCAGCAGGTCGTTGACCAGCCGGGTCATGTTCTCGGCGACGCGCTGGGCGTCCTGCAGCGTCTGTGAGCCGCCCGCCTCACGCTCGGCGCGGCGCAGGTAGCCATGCAGCGCGGTCAGCGGCGTGCGCAGCTCGTGGCTGGTCTCGGCCAGGAAGGTCTTTTGCATGTTCAGCGCTTCCTCGAGCTGCTTGGCCTGGACTTCCAGGCGCTGGCTTTGCCGCTCGGCGGTGTTGCGCAGACGCTCGACCTCGATCAGGCGGGCCTGCAGATCGCGGTTGAGGCCGCGCACCTCCTGCTCGGCACGTTCGCGGCTGGCGCGGGCCTCGACCTCCGCGATGGCGCGGCGCATGGTGGGGGCCAACCGCTCCAGGCGCTGCTTAAGGATGTAGTCGGTCACGCCCTGGCGCAGCGTGTCGACGGCGACCTCCTCGCCCATGGCGCCGGTCACGATGATGAAGGGCACCAGCGGCAGCCGCTCGTGCGCGGCGCGGTAGGCGCTCATGCCGTCGTAGCTGGGCAGCGCGTAGTCGCTGAGGATCAGATGCGGGGTTTCTTCCTCAATGGCCTGCAGGAAGCCCGCCTCATCCTCGACCCGCCGGACCTTGAGCGGCCACGGCAGTTCCCCGTCCAGGTGCATCAGCACCAGTTCGTGGTCCAGTTCGCTGTCTTCAAGGTGCAGTACGTTCAGGGCCTCGCCGGCCTCGGGAATGCGGTAGTCGTGGACCGGAACGGGCAGGGCGTGCGAGGACACGGTTCCGAGTGGATCGGTCATGGCTGTCCTGCCGGGGCCGCACTGGACTGGGACTGTGGGCCGGAGGGGTGGCCGTTCAGGGGCAGCGTCACGGTAAAGGACGCGCCCTCGTCGGGCCGGGCGTCGGCGCGCACCCGGCCGCCATGGCGGGTGACGATACGGCGGACATTGGCGAGGCCGATGCCAATGCCCTCAAACTCATCGGCGCGGTGGAGGCGTTGAAACACACCGAACAGTTTATCCACGTATCTGGGGTCAAAACCCACGCCGTTGTCACGAACCGTGATCGTGACCTCATTGGCATCCGTCTCCGCACTGACCGTGATCTCGCCGCGCTCCCGCATGCGGGTGTATTTCACGGCGTTGCTCAGCAGGTTGGTGAATGCCAGACCCAGCAGCGCAGAGTCGCCGCGCACCGTCGGCAGGTGGTCGGGCAGGGTCAGGTGGATCTGCCGGCCCTGTCGGTCGGGTTCCAGCGAGGTCCAGCTTGTTCGCAGCAGCGTCCGCAGGTCCACCAGTTCGCGGCGCATTTCCTGACGGCCCATGCGCGAGAAGTCCAGCAGGTCGTCGATCAGCTGGCTCATGCGGCTGGCTGAGTCGGTGATGATGCCCAGGTAACGCTGTCCCTTGCTGCTCAGGCCCTCCCCGAGTTCCTTGCCCAGCAGGTCCCCGAAGCCCACGATGTGCCGCAGCGGCGTGCGCAGATCGTGCGACACGCTGTAGCTGAAGGCTTCCAGCTCCCGGTTGGCGCCCTCCAGTTCCTCGGTGCGGCGCTGCACCCGTTCCTCCAGTGACTGGTTGAGCGCCTGCAGGTCGTGCTGGGCCCGCAACACCTGCACCTGCAGGGCGTCGGCCTCCAGCGCGGTGGCAAAACGCCTGGCGAGTTCGTGGGCCAGGTCCTGATCGCGGGCGGTCATGGCCTGACGGTAAAACAGGCCCAGCACGCCGCACAGCCGTCCCGAGCGGTCCAGCAGCGGGTAGAACAGTGCGCCCGTGGCACGCACCCCGTGCAGCAGTGGGTGCGACGGCAGGAACAGCGGGTCCTCGCTGGTGACCACCTGATCCACCGCGCCGTCCAGAAAGGCGCGCATGTGTTCGGTCTTCCACGCCGGATGCAGCGAGGAGGTCGTCAGCAGTTGCACCTGGGGGGCCGCCGCCACTTCCCCGGCCGGCTCGGGCGTCCCCGTGACCGACCAAACGGCGGCGCTGTCCACAAAACGGGCGGTCAGCCGGCCCAGCGCCGTCCGGAGCGGCTGGCCGCCGGGGCCGCGGGTGCCCAGGTCCTGCGACACGTCGGCCAGCAGGCGCGCGGCGTTTTCCTCGTATACCGAGTCGTCCACATCGGTGCTGGTGCCCACCCACTCGATGACCTGCCCCGCAGCGTCCAGCACCGGCAGGCCGCGCGTCACGAAGCTGCGGTAGGTGCCCTGCGCCGAGAGCAGGCGGTGTTCGGCCTCGAAGGGCCGCGCCGAACGAATGGCCGCCGCCCAGCGCTGCTGGTAGGCCGCGCGGTCGTCCGGGTGCAGCTGACCCAGAAAGCCGGCGGCGGCCCGCTGGGAGCCGACATACTCGTCCCAGCGGCGGTTGAAATAGAACGGCGTGCCCTGCGGATCGGTGAGCCATACGATCTGCGGAAGGCTTTCCAGCACGCTGCGGTAGCGTTCCTCGCTGCGCTGCGCCAGCTGCTCGGCGAGCCGGCGGTCGTGGATGTCGGTGGCGCTGGTCACCCATTCGCGGACTGCGCCGTTCTCGTCCAGGCGCGGAGCCACGCGCAGCATGAACCAGCGCCAGACTCCCTCGTCCACCGTCAGCCGGAGTTCGGCGTGCGCACCCCCCAGCGCCTCGCCGCCCCGCACACGGGCCTCGCGCCACATGCGGTCAAAGACCGGCAGGTCCTCGGGCCACAGCCGCGCCGCCAGCTCGTCGTGGCCCAGCAGGGCCTGATGCTGGGCATTGACGTAGGTGACCCGGCCCTGCCGATCGCTGACCTGCAGGATGTGCGGAATGGCGTCCAGCACGCCCCGGTACCGCCGCTCGCCGGCCTGCAGGGCGCGCTGCGCGGCAATCTGCGCAGTCACGTCGCGCACCACTTCCAAGGAGCCCAGCTGCTCGCCGCTGCCATCCTGAACCTCGCTGCGCTGCGCCTCACCCAGGAAGGTGCTGCCGTTGCGCCGCCGGTACGGAG
Organism: Deinococcus aerophilus; assembly: GCF_014647075.1. Lineage (NCBI taxonomy): Bacteria > Thermotogati > Deinococcota > Deinococci > Deinococcales > Deinococcaceae > Deinococcus > Deinococcus aerophilus. The sequence goes on from NZ_BMOM01000003.1 coordinate 119,681, forward strand.
TGGTCAGGGCCGTGATGGTGGTCTGGTCACTCAGCCGGTCGTCCGTGTGCAGGCTCGAGAGCGGCTCCCCGATCAGCTCGTCGGCCGAGAACCCGAACTGCCGGGTCAGGGCGCGGTTCACCAGCCGCACCCGCCCCCGCACATCGGTAAAGATGGCGGCGTCCTGCATGGACTGGAAGATCGCCTCGAACTCGGCGCGGGCCTGCTCCTGGCGCAACCGGGCCTGACCCAGCGAGACATTCAGCGCCTCGGCGCGGCCGCGCGCGCTGACCTGCGACTGCACGAGCAGGTAGGCCAGGCCCGCGATCAGCAGCCCCGCGAGCATGGTCAGCATCGGCACGGCGGCGGCGGCGTCCTGGCCGAACTGCCGGTCCGCGCTGTACTCCAGCGTCCACGGCTGTCCGGCCAGCGTCAGGGCTATCCGGTCTCGGAAGGCCACATTCTCGGGGACCGACTGCGCAGACAGCAACTCGCCCCCCAGCGAGGCCCGTACTCCCAGGCCCGGCAGCAGCGGCTGATCCAGGCTCTTGAGAAACTGATCGGCGCGCACCGCCATGTAAATGAATCCCTGCGGACCGGAGGGCCCGATGGCCCGCCCGCTCTCCCACACCGGCAGCATCAGCAGGAAGCCGGTCAGGAGGTGACCCCTCTCGTCACGCTGCACCAGCGTGATGCGGGCGGTCGCCTGCACGTCGTCCTGTCGCCGGGCCCGGTCCAGGGCGGCGCGGCGCAGCGGCTCGCTGTACAGGTCGAAGCCCAGTGCCTCCAGGTTGCTCGGGCTGGCCGGCGCGATCACCGAGATCGGCACCCGCGCGCGTTGCGGCGCCTCGCCTGCCCTGACGGTGTAGTCGGACTGAACGCTGCGCCGCAGACGCTGCACCAGTGCTGTGGTGTCGCCGTCGGGCACCCAGGGACCGAAACCCAGCGCCTGCACCCCGGGGTAGCGCCGCGCCAGATCCGTCGCGTCCACGAACCGGGCAAAGACGGCCTCGTTCAGCAGGTCCGGATGGACCAGCCAGGTGGCGCGCGCCGTGCGCAACAGGCGGTCGTAATCGTTCAGGCGGTCACGCAGGGCCAGCGAGTAGGCCTGGATCTCACGCTCAAAGCGGTTTTGCTGCTGGGCACGCACGAAGCCGGAGATCACCAGCGCCGCCGCCGTCGAGAGCAGCAGGATCAGCGCCATCACCATCAGCGGCGCGCGGCGGGAGGCGGGCGGGGGTGAGAGGCTCACGCCCCGCCTTCGGGCTGCGGCATCCTCCCGCCCGCCAGCGCCCCCAGAAAGACCCCCACCGGCACGTCGGCGCCGGTCCAGGCCCGGAAGGCCAGCCGAGCCTGGTGGGCGAGCATGCCCAGCCCGTTCTCGGCCCGCAGTCCCGCGGCGCGGGCCTCGCGCATCAGCCGGGTCTCGGCGGGGCGGTACACCATGTCGTACACCACAGCGCGGGCCTCCAGCGGCACAAAGGGCGAGAGGGGCGACTCGTCGGGCGCGTCCAGCCCCGCACTGCTCGCATTGACGAGCAGGGTCACGGCGGACCACGGCACGGTCTCGGGCCACGCGGCCCGCCCGCCGAGTTCGGCGGCGAGCGCCTGCGCGCGGGCGTGGGTGCGGTTGACGATCATGACGGTGTGGCCCGCCGAGACCAGGGCATATACCGCCGCCCGCGCCGCGCCGCCCGCGCCCAGCACCACGCTCAGCCCCCCCGTGGGAGCGTCCACGTCGGCCAGGGCCGCGAGCAGGCCGGGCGCGTCCGTGTTGTCGCCGGTCAGGCGGCCGCCGCGGTGGATCACGGTGTTCACCGCCCCGATGGCCCGCGCCGCCGGAGTCAGGTCGTCGAGCAAGGACAGCGCCGCCGTCTTGTGCGGCAGGCTGAGGTTGGCCCCCAGCACCCCCGGCTGGCGCAGCCCGACGACGGCAGCGGGCAGTTCGGCCGGCGGCACGCGGCGTGCGGTGTACTCGCCGGAGATGCCGGCATGGGCGAAAGCCGCCCGGTGCATCTCGGGCGAACGCGAATGCGCCGCCGGGTCGGCGAACAGAAAGGCATGCTGAACAGCACAGAAGCTGGGGCGGTCCGGCAGGCTCACGCCCACAGTTTAGCGGTCTGCCCCCACCGGTTTGCGTGCACCGACCCGCGCAGGGTTAAGCCGTTTCCTCATCTCCCGCCGGGAAGGGCGCAGAATGTGCCGCAGGCCACGCCACTCCCGTCCTTGACTGCCGACAATGAAGCCATCCGAATGACCCCATCCTTCCTTCACCCACCTACCGAGCGCCGTCGGGAGAGGGTGCGCCGCGCCGCCGCCAACGCGGAGCGCGGCCCAGACCCACAGGAGCCAAGTTGACTGACCAGAAGCTGTCCGCCCAGCCCGAAACCGGGGCCGCCTCCGCCACCGTGACCCTGCAGGACCAGCGCGAGGCCCTGGCACTGCTGGGAGCCGGAGACGCCAACCTGCGCCGCATGCGGGAACTCACCCGTGCGCGGCTGGTGGCGCGCGGCGAGACCATCACCATCAGCGGGGAGGAAGCCGACGTGCGCCAGGGCGAGCGCATGGTGCGCGACGCGCTGGACGTGGTGCGCAGCGGCGGCGAGCTGACCCCCGAGAGCCTGCTGCGTTCGGCGCGCATGAGTGGCGAGGGCCGCAGCCTGGCCGCGGAAACGGCGGTCAGCGGCCTGAGCCTGCCGCGCGGCCTGAAGCCCAAGACCCCGGGCCAGAAGCTGTACCTGGACAAGATCTCGGGCAGCGACATCACCTTCGGGGTCGGCCCCGCCGGAACCGGCAAGACCTACATGGCCGTGGCGATGGCCGTGCAGGCGCTGAGGTCCAGGACGGTCAAGCGCATCATCCTGACCCGCCCGGCGGTCGAGGCCGGCGAGAAGCTGGGCTTCCTGCCCGGCGATCTGCAGGCCAAGATTGACCCCTACCTGCGCCCGCTGTACGACGCCCTGCAGGACATGCTCGACCAGGACAAGTTCGAGTCGTATCTCACGAGCGGAGTCATCGAGATTGCGCCGCTGGCCTTTATGCGTGGCCGTACGCTGAACGACGCCTTTATCATCCTCGACGAGGCCCAGAACACCACCGGCGAGCAGATGAAGATGTTCCTGACCCGCATGGGCTTTTCGAGCAAGGTGGTCGTGACCGGGGACGTGACCCAGATTGACCTGCCGCGCCACATCACCAGCGGGCTCGCGGTTGCCAAGCGGGTGCTCAGCCGCATCGAGGGCATCGCGTGGCACGAGTTCACCGAGGTGGACGTGGTGCGCCATCCTCTGGTGGGCCGCATCATCAAGGCCTACGAGATCGCCGAGGACGCCGAGGAAGACAAGCGCGCCGCGCGCCGCGGCGAGTTCGCGAGCATTCCCGAGGCGGAAGGCGACCCGCAGCGTTCGGTCTGAGCCAGACCCCCCCTTCCCCGGACCCGGCAGGGCCGCGCGTGACCACCACGCCGGCCCTGCGTTTATTGGGTTCTGCGTTACACTAGATTCTGCCTTCGTTGGACCCTGCGCTATTGGCCCGGTGCAGATCCGGGGACGGTGGACGTCCCATCCCGCCCGGATCTGCACTACCCTGGGGCGCGTGATTGATCTGCTGGCCCGCAAGACCCCGCCTCCCGGCCTGCGCCCGGCGCTGCGTGCGGGCCTGAACGCGGCGATGGAACATTTTGGTGTGCAGGACCGCGAGGTCACGGTGGTGCTCGTGGGGGACCGGACCATTCGCCGGCTCAAGCTGGAGCACTGGGACGAGGACGCCGCCACCGACGTGCTGAGCTTTCCCACCTGGGAACCGGGCGATCCTTTCATGCCGCCGCATCTGGGCGACATCGTGATCAGTCTGGACACGGCGGCGCGTCAGGCCGCCGCACGCGGCCACAGCCTGACGCGCGAGGTGACGCTGCTCGCGAGCCACGGCCTGACCCATCTGGTGGGCCACGACCATCCGCACGCCGAGGGCCTGGGCTACGAGGAAGGCGCCACCGGCCCCGAGTGGAACGTGTTCCACGCAGCCTGGCAGGCCGCTGAGGCCGCCCTGCCTGCCGGAACCTGAGGCCGCGTGCGCTCCGGCGGCTCGGCCCTGAACCCACGGCGCTGGTGGCGCTCGGCGGGGTTTGCGTGGGCGGGCATCCGGCACGTCTACCGCTCGCAGGCCAATTTCCGCATCGAGGTCTGGGCGGGCGTGCTGGCCCTGGGCGCCGCGTGGGGGCTGCGTGCGCCCATCGCCCCGGTTGCCCTGGCGTGCGCGCTGGTGCTGAGCCTGGAACTGATCAACAGTGCGCTGGAGGCCGTGGTGGACCTGAGCAGTCCTGAACTCCACCCGCTGGCGAAGATCGCCAAGGACGCCGCCGCCGGAGCGGTGCTGCTCGCGGCCATCGGCGCGCTGGTGGTCGGGGCGGCCGTGCTGGGGCCGCCGCTGTGGCGGTGGTGGCGTTTGGGAGCCGGGTAACGCCCCGCACGGCCTGAACACTGGAGCCTGAGTTTCACCCGGACGGCGTTCCGTCTGGAATGATGCCCGCATGACTGCCCCGACCTCCCCGTCCGGCGTGACCCTGCGCGGACGACGTCCGCGTGACCTGCCGGTGCTGCGGCGCTGGCTGGCCGATCCGGAGGCCGAGTGGCGCCGGTGGGACGCGCCGTACTTTCATGCCGCGACGACCACCGCGTCCCTCAGCGCCTACGTGGACCGGCTTGACCGCACGCCCCCCCGGCCCGACGAGCGGGTCATCGACCTGAACGGCGAGTGCGTGGGGATGGTCAACCGCAGCGAGGAGGATCCGGCGGGCGGCGGGTGGTGGGACCTGGGCATCCTGATCTACGATCCCCGTCACTGGAACCTCGGCCTCGGCACGCGGGCGCTGGAACTGTGGGTGGAGGCCACCCTGAACGAGACCGACGCCCACGTCCTGACCTTTACCACCTGGGGCGGCAATGAGCGCATGATCCGCGCCGCGCAGCGGATCGGCTTTCATGAGGCCGGGCGCGTCCGCGAGGCCCGGCTGGTGGCCGGAGAGCGCCACGACAGCGTGCGGCTGGACCTGCTGCGCCGCGAATGGACGGCGCCGCAGTAATGCGCAGACGGGCATGAGCAGCGAGGCCGGGGGAAAACGCGCGCCCCTCAACCCGCCGGGCTTTCTGGCCACCCAGGACCTCAAGGACCGCGGCTGGACCCCCAGCCTGATCACGCGCTTTCTGGGGGAGCACGACGGAACGCGGCCCAACGGTCTGAAGATGGGCCGCCGCCGCCTGCCGCCGGTCAAGCTGTACGCCGAGGCCCGCGTGCTGGAGGTGGAGCGCGACGACACTTTCCTGGCCGCGCAGGCCCGCGCCGCCGACGCCCGCGAGCGCGCCGAACGCAACCGGGCCGTCCGCGAGGCCAAGCGGGCGCTGCTGCTGGAAACAGCAGCGCAGTCGTATGCGCCCAGCATCCACCCGGAGCCGCTGCGCAGGGGCGCGGTCAGGAAGGCGCGCGATCCCTACCTCGCTGGCCTGGACGCCGCGCTGGACCGGCTGCGGCGCGAGATCCCCAGGCTCACCGCCCGCGAGGAAGCCCGACTGAGTGAACTGCTGCGGGAACAGCTGGACACGGCGCTGGCCGCCGCGTACCCGTGGTATCCCGCGCCAGGACAGCCGGCACCGGAAGCTCCGTCCACCACCCGAAAGGCCCAGGCACGGGCCAGCGACTGGCGAGACTGGGACTGGGATTAGGCGCGACGCGGCACAGCCCCGCTCCTTGACCCTCAGTCCTCCACGGTGACCACGCCGTCGCGCACGCGCAGGTGGTGGTCGGCGCGGGCGGCGACCTCGCGGTCGTGGGTGATCAGCACGACGCGGCGGCCCGCCCCGGCCGCCCCCGACAGCAGGGCCAGGACCTTCTCGCCGGTGCGGGTGTCGAGGTTGCCGGTGGGTTCGTCGGCGAGCAGGATGCCCGGATCGCGGGCCAGGGCGCGGGCGATGGCGACCCGCTGCGCCTCGCCGCCCGAGAGCTGGGAGGGCAGGTGCCCGGCGCGGCCCGAGAGCCCGACGAGCGACAGCAGTTCGCGGGCCCGCTCGCGCCGTTCGCGCGGCGGCAGGCCCGCAAGCGTGAGCGGAAATTCCACGTTCTCCTGGGCGCTGAGAATGCTCACCAGATTGTGGTTCTGGAACACGAAGCCGTAGTGCGCCAGCCGGAAATCGGCGCGGGCGGACTCGGACAGGGTGGTCAGGTTCACGTCGCCCACCGAGACATGACCGCTGCTCGGCGTGTCGAAACCGGCGAGCAGGTTCAGCAGGGTGCTCTTGCCGCTGCCCGAGGGCCCCACCACCGCCGTCATGCCCGGCGGAAAGGTGTGCGTGAAGGGGGCCAGCGCCTGCACCTGCCCGTCGCCACTGGGATACACCCGCGAGAGCCGCTCGACGTGCAGCGGCGGCGTGTTCGCAGTGGCGGCGGCCGGCACCTGCCGGGATACGGAAACCGTCATCAGATCCTCCCCAGGGCTTCGGTGATGTTCAGTCGGCTGGCGCTGCGGGCCGGCAGCAGGCCCGAGAGCAGTCCAAGCAGCAGGCTGATGCCCAGCGCGAGCACGATCAGGCGCGGCGTGAGGGCGGCGGCGTCAATGCCGGCTAGGTTCTGGGTGTACAGGTTCACAGCCCAGATGCCGCCCAGTCCCAGCAGCACCCCGCCCACGCCGCCCGCCAGCGCCAGCAGCAGCGATTCGGTCAGCACCAGCGCCCGCACGAACGAGGGGCGCGCTCCGATGGCCCGCAGCGTGCCGAACTCGCGGGTGCGCTCAAAGACCCCCATCATCACCGTGTTCGCCACCGCCAGCCCACCCACGATCAGCGCGATCAGCGAGATACCGAAACGCACGGCGTCGCTGATGCGCAGCGCCCGCTCCACAAAGCTCAGAAAATCCGACTGGGTGGAAGCCTCCAGGTTCAGCCGCTCGGAGAGGGTGCTGGCCGTCGTGCGGGCCTGCCGGGGATCGGCGAGCTTGAGTGCCACGAGCGACAGGCGGTTCTCGGCGCCCTCGGCGCGCTGCAGCGTGGTCAGCGGCAGGAAGATGAAGTTGTCCACCAACCCGGATTCGGGAGCGAGCACGCCCACCACGGTGGCCCGGTTGCGGCGGTTGAGGTTCAGGGTGCTGCCCGCCTTGAGGTTGAGGTTCTGCGCGGCCTTGGCCCCCACCACAGCCACGCCCTGCCCCTCATCGGCGGGGGTAAAGACCCGCCCCTGGGCCACCGACGAGTTGGGAAACACCGCGGCGATGCCCTGCGCCGCGGGCAGGCCGTACAGAACCACGCTCTGGGTCACGTCCAGGCTGCCGCGCACGGTCATGACCACCGGAGTGATGGTATTGATGCCCAGTTCCGGGGCCAGCTTCTGAATGTCCTGCACGGCACTCTGCGGCAGGTTGGGCTGTGGCGCCAGCCCCTGCGTAAAGCCGCTGAGGCTGACCTGAATATCCGGCCCGATGCCGCCCAGCTCATTCACGAACACCTTGCGGATGCCCTCGCCCAGCGACAGGAAAATCACCATGCTCGCCACCGCCACCGTGATGCCCAGCGCCGTCAGGCCGGTGCGCACCCGCCGCCGCGTCAGCCCGCGCCAGGCCAGGCTCCATAAATCCGTCCACTTCATGGCCCCCAAGCTACGCCCCAAACGCCGGGGCCGGGCGGCGGGGATGTTACAGATGGAGGTGGCGTGCGGGGGCGTGGCGTCCGGATGGACCGACCGGGCGGCCCTCCCCACCCCTTCTCATACCCGCCCGCTACCCTGACCGCCATGCTGCCTGCCCGCCTCGCCCCGGTCCTGACCGTTCTTCTTGCCGCTCAGGCCGGGGCCCAGATCCTGCTGCCCCTGGACTCACGCCCGGCGACGCGGGTGTTGCCCGCGCTGATCGCCGGCCTCGGCGGGGGCACGCCGCACGTGCCGCCCACCGTACTGCTGGGTACCGCCGCCCAGGAGGCCAACCCCGCGCTGCTCGCCGCGTGGCTCAGCGCCCAACCTGCAGACGGCCCGCTGATCGCCTCGCTGGACGCCCTGGCCTACGGGGGACTGGTGCAGTCGCGCACCAGCCCGCTGACGGCCGCCCAGGCGCTGGCCCGGCTGGAACCGCTGCGTGCGTGGCAGGCCCGGACCGGCTGGCCCGTCTACGCCTTCATCACGCTGCCGCGCGAGCCGGACGCCACCGACCGCCCGCGCAACCTGACGGTCGTACGGGCCATGCTGGGCTGGGCCCGGCAGGGCGTCTTCGCCGAGCTGCACATCGCCTGGGACGACGCCCTGAAGGGCAGCCCCGCCCCGGCCGAGGGCGCAGCGCTCGCCGCCGAGGCCGCCGCTGCCGGCCTGAAGAACGTGCGGGTTTACCCCGGCGCCGACGAGGTGCTGTCCATGCTCGCCGCCCGCGCGCTGGCTTCACAGCCCAAGACCGTGCGGCTGGAATACAGTGACCCGGCGGCAGCCCAGGCGGTCATCCGGTACGAGGGCATCCCCCTCACCGCGAGCGCAGCCAACCACGCGGCGGCCAGCGGGTACGGAGTGGTGGATGCTGGACCGGCCGACCTGACGCTGTACGTGTTCAACGGCGGCGACTCGCGGCAGGCGGCGCTGCGGATCAGCGCGCTGCTGCGCCGCGGACCGGTGGCGGTGGCCGACGTGGAGAAGGTGAACCTGGGCAACCCGCGGCTGTGGAGCGATCTGACCACCCTGCGCCAGCACGCCAATCTGCTCTCCCTGGCCGCCTGGGGCACTCCTGGCAACAACCTGGGCACCGCCCTGGCCCACGCCAAGCTGGCCCTGTCCGGGGCCGATCCCGTGCGCCAGGACGCCCTGCTTGCCCGCGAGTATGCCAACGACATCATCTACAGCTCGGAGGTGCGGGCCCTGCTGCGCAAACATGTGCCGGAAAAGGACCTCGATACTCCGCAGGGTCAGGCCCAGTTGCTGCAACTCGCGCAGAACTACTTTCCGCTGCGGATCGGCAACGAATACACGCTGCAGGACGCCACGCTGCCGTGGGGCCGTTCGTTCGAGTGGGATTTTGAACTAAAGACCCGCGGGCCGTAACCGCCCCCTCCAGCCACCCGCTCCGGCCCACCGGCGCAGACGGAAACAAGCAAAGCCCCCCGCCCGCGCAGGCGAGGGGCAGCTTCATTCAGGAGAGGTGGCGTTCGGGCGGCCGCCGCCCGGCACTCAGTTTCTGAAGATCACCTCCTCGCGTCCGAAAGAGCGTAGGGCGAGCAGCGACAGCAGAACGGCCACGATCAGGTTGGAAAGGATGGCGGTCAGGATGTGCGCGGTGCCGGCGCTGCCCTTGACGATTTCCAGAATGGAGAGCATCGCGCCGAACAGCGGCACGGCATAGATGCCGCCCCCCAGCGTCAGGAAATCGGCGAACTGCAGCATCACGGCCGGCAGCACGATCACGATGCTCAGGGGCGCGATGTAGGTCTGCGCCTCCTTGAAACTGCGCGCGTAGATGCCGATGGCGATCAGCACGGCGCTGATGATCAGGGCGGCGCTGGCGGCCAGCCCCAGCAGGGCGAACGTGCCGCCCACGCTCAGGCTGAGCTGCCCGCCCATCACTCCGGTCAACTCTGCCGCCGCGCCGCTCTGGTTCTTGATCAGACCGGCGGCCAGCAGCCCGCTGACAAGAAAGCCCAGCACGCTGAAGGCGGCGCTGGTCAGGGCGGTGACGGTGGTCGCGAGCAGCTTGCCGGCCACGACCTCGGAGCGGCGCACCGGGGAGACGAGCAGACTTTCCAGGGTGCCGCGCTCCTTTTCCCCGGCGGTGGCGTCCACGGCGGTCGCCATGCCCCCCGACAGAATGAATTGCAGCATCAGGAGGGGAATCAGGAAGGCCAGCTGTCCGCTGCGCTGCTCCTGCGGGGGGCTGGCGTCAATGGGCTGCACCCGCACCGGCCGCAGGGTGTCCTCACCCAGCCCCAGCCCCTGCAGGCGGCTGAGGGTCAGGCTGCGGTTGTAGCCCTCTACCACGTCCTGCACCTTGCTGAAGGCCCCGGTCTGGGTCCGCAGGCTGCTGAGCTTGGCATACACCTGCAGCGTGCCTGCCTCGCCCCCCGCACGGGTGGGCAGCGGTCCCGCCGCCTGCACCGCCGCCTCCACGTCGCCCGACTGCACCGCCTGACGGGGGTCTTGCACCGCAACCAGCGTGACGCCCGCACGCACGGTCTGCCCGCCCACCTTCTCATCGCGCTCCAGCGCCGTGCGCAGGGCCACCGGGATCTGGCCCACCACCCCCACCTTCTGGCGCTCCTGCTGCTGGCCGCCGATAAAGCTGCCCAGCAGCAGCGGCAGCCCCAGCGCCAGCGCCGGAATCAGGATCAGCGGCATCAGGATGGTGGCCCCCAGCGTGCGGCGGTCGCGCAGGGTGGACAGCAGATCCCGCCCCGCGATGCGCCGGACCATGTTCCAGCGCAGGCCCGCGCCCGTGCGCCGTTCAGACCGCACGGCCGTCCTCCAGGCCCGTGCCGCGCACCAACGAAAAGAAGGCCCGTTCCAGAGTGTCCTGCCCGGTGTGTTCCAGAATCTCGGGAATGCGCCCCACCGTCAGCAGGCGGCCCTCATGCAGAATGGCCACGCGGTCACAGACTTCCTCGGCCTCGCTCATGACGTGGGTGGAGTACAGCGTCAACCGGCCCGGCGCACGGGTGGCATGCACGAAATCCAGCAGCGTGCGGCGGGCAAAGATGTCCAGACCGCTGGCCGCCTCGTCCAGAATCAGCACCGCCGGGTCATGAATCACCGCGCGGGCGATGACCACCTTCTGTTTCATGCCGGTGCTGTACTCGCCGGCACGCACATCCAACGTGCGGCCCAGGTCCAGCCGCTGGTCGAGTTCGTGAATGCGCGCCTCAGTGGCCGCGCGGTCCATGCCGTACAGCCCCGCAAAGGACCGCAGCACCTCGCGGCCTGTCAGGCGGGCGGGCAGGCCCATACCGCCGTTGACCACGCCGACGCGGCGGCGCACCTGCTCAGGATCACGCACAACATCAAAGCCCGCCACCTGCGCCGCGCCGGACGTGGGCCGCAGCAGGGTCGCCAGAATGCGCAGCAGCGTGGTCTTGCCCGCGCCGTTGGGGCCGAGCAGCCCGAAGACCTCGCCCTCGGGCGCGCTAAGGCGGATGTCGTGCAGCGCCGTGAACTTGCCGTAGGTCTTGGTGACATTCTGGATGTCGAGCATGACCGACCCGGCGTGGGAGGACGGTGCAGAGGCAGGGACAAAAGTGGATTGCAATTGTGTCATAGGTCTCCTAAATCACAGTACGCCAGCAGTGGAACGGGAGTTCCACCTCCGTCTCTGGCCACAGCCAGGCCGATCACCGCCATGTCCGGACAAACCCTGAACACACCTCTGTCTATTGCTCATCAAAAATGAGAAAAAGTATGTGACAATAGGAAAGTTGCGCTACCAGGCGCACTTCTCTACGGTTCTTATACCCGGTCAGCCTTTTTCTGACCCCCGAATCACTCAACTCAGGAGTTGCAGACAGGCGCTGAGAGCCTCGGTCCACTGCCCCGCAATTCCCAACGGAGGATGGTGCATGTTTAACCCCCCCACCCTGGAAGATCTGCAAGAAACCCGCCGCGCCAACGAGAAACTCGTGCTGGGAGCGCTCGACAGCAAGCCCGAATGGGTCGAGACCGAACTGGCCAAGACCACCGGTCTGGCGCTGTCGCACCTGCGCGCGGCGCTGGCCAGCCTGCTCGACCAGGGCCGGGTGCGCCGCCTGCCGGGAACCGGCACCCGCGCCGTGTACGGTCTGGCCGACCCCGGTCTGGCCGACGTGCCCGCCACTCCCCTGACGACCGACGCCGAGAAGGTGCGTGACTACCTCGAAGGCCGCGCCGACAGCGCCCTGTACATGAGCGAGCAGCTGCGCATGACCCGCGAGGACGTCATGAGCGCCCTGAGCCTGCTGAACGCGCACGGTATGGTCACCTGCACCTTCGTGGGCAGCCTGGTGATCTTCCGCATGAAGGAGTCGCAGGCGCTGGGCCAGGAGCAGGCGGCCCCCACCACCGGGAAAAAGAAACAGGTCGCCTGAGTCACGGCGGAACTTGCGGGCTGCCCCTCCACTGTGGGGGGCAGCCCCTTTTTGCAGGCCCCTTTCCTGGAGCCCGCCCGCAGCCCCGCTGCTGCATCCGGCAGACCGCCCGATCACAACCGGTTTGCTATGCTCCTGTTCATGAAACTCGTACTCGCAGTCATTCAGGATGCCGATGCGACGGCGCTGGTCCGCGCCCTGTCGGAGAATGCCTTCGAGGTCACCAAGCTGGCGAGCACCGGCGGCTTTCTGCGCGAGGGCAACACCACCCTGATGATCGGTGTCTCCGACGAACGTCTGGATGAACTGAAACGCTTCGTCAAGCAGACCTGCCGCACCCGCAGCCGCCTGGTGGCCCCCAGCGTTCCGATGGGCGAGCAGAGCGAGGGCCTGGTCAATGACCCGGTCGAGGTGCCGGTCGGAGGCGCGGTGATGTTCGTGATGGGCGTGCAGGAATTCGTGAAGGTCTAGAGACTCGGGCCGGCACAATGGCCACCGTCTTCCCAGCGTTCACTCTCAGCGCCGCCCGTTCCTTCCGGAACTGTGCGGCGTCCCTGTCTGAAGCGCCTGGGCCAGCGTAGGGGCGGCCTCCGACCTCCAGTGCTGGGCAGCGGACCTGCCCACTGCAGCCCTTTTCACCGCATTCCCTTCGCCGCCACGCCCGCACGGCCTGACCTGAGCCTTTCCTTAGGGTTTCCTGCACGCGCTCCAGACTGCTTGCAATTGGTTTTAGGCGATCCTAAAGTGGCTCATGTTTCTGCGCCGACGTGCCACGGCCGTTTCTCTGTCCCCCTTCCCGGCCCGCTCCGCACATCTGCGTCCCGCCGCCTTACCGCTGAGGGGCCGTTCATGACCGGAGACGGCTGGAGGAAGGAGAACCTTCAGGAATCCCTGAGCGACGTTGAGCGCATTCCGGTGCCGTATCACAAACCGCCCTTCCGGCGCTTCCTGGCCTTCCTGGGACCGGGGGCCCTGGTGGCAGTGGGCTACATGGACCCCGGCAACTGGGCCACCTCCATCGCGGGGGGCAGCGCCTACGGCTACACGCTGCTGAGCATGGTGCTGATCTCCTCGCTGATGGCGATCTACCTGCAGGCACTCACCGCGCGGCTGGGCATCGCCACCGGGCGCGATCTGGCGCAGGCCTGCCGCGACCACTTCCGCAAACCCGCCGCCATCTTTCTGTGGCTCTCGGCGGAGATCGCCATCATCGCCACAGACCTGGCCGAGGTGATCGGCACGGCCATTGCGCTGAACCTGCTGTTCGGGCTGCCGCTGCTGATCGGGGTGATCCTGACCGTCGTGGACGTGCTGCTGATCCTGATGCTGCAGCAACGCGGCTTCCGCTATATCGAGGCGCTGGTCATTACCCTGATCGCCACCATTGCGGTGGCCTTTCTGTTCGAGCTGATCTTTTCCAAACCCGAGTGGGCCCCGCTGCTCGCCGGATTCGTGCCGTCACGCCAGATTCTCGACCCCGGCGTGCTGTACGTGGGCATCGGCATTCTGGGGGCCACCGTGATGCCTCACAACCTGTACCTGCACTCGGCCATCGTCAACACGCGCGGCTACAACCGCACCCCGGAAGGGCGGCGGGAAGCCATCAAGTTCTCCACCATCGACTCGACCCTCGCACTGGTCTTCGCCTTCTTCATCAACGCCTCCATTCTGATTCTGGCCGCCGCCGCTTTCCACGCGGTGGGCCGCACCGAGGTCGCCGAGATTCAGGACGCCTACAAGCTGCTCTCGCCGCTGCTGGGAGTGGGGGCAGCGAGCATCCTGTTCGCCGTGGCACTGCTCGCCTCGGGACAGAACAGCACCCTGACCGGCACCCTGACCGGTCAGATCGTCATGGAAGGTTTCGTGAACATTCGCCTGAAGCCCTGGGTGCGCCGACTGGTCACGCGCCTGCTGGCCATCATTCCCACCGTGATCGTGATCCTGATCTACGGCGAGCGCGGCACCGGGGAACTGCTGATCCTGTCGCAGGTCGTCCTGTCGCTGCAGCTGTCGTTTGCGGTCGTGCCCCTGATGATGTTCAGCAGCGACAAGACCAAGATGGGAGAGTTCGTGATCAACACGCCGATGAAGGTGCTGGGCTGGGGCATCACGGCCCTGATCATCGGCCTGAATGCCTTCCTGCTGATCCAGACTTTCTTCGGCGGATAGGCGCTGCGGGAGGGCAGAAAGCGGGCGCCGTCAACGATCAGACGGTGCCCGCTTGGCCTGCACCTGCCGCCAGGTCGTCACCGCGCCCAGCAGCAGCATGGCCCCCATGAACACGTAGACCCACAGCGGTAGGTTGCGCCCGGCAACCAGCACATACAGGTAGGCTCCGACGAACAGCAGTCCTGTGGTGAGCGCTGGCAGCGTGGTGGAGCCGCCGCCCCGCCAGCGCCTCAGCCACCACGCCAGCGACAGCGCGAACAGCGGCATGCTGCCGAAATACAGTAGGCCGAACACCACCGGGTTGACGCCGTAGCGCCCGCTGAGCGTCACGGCGGTGGCAGAGACCCACTCGCTCAAAGTCTGAAACATGGTCAACCCCTCATGCCCGGGGTACGCCCGGGCGGGCCAGAAGGTTCAGCGGACGCGGCCTGCCCACGTCCCTTCCCGTCGCCGACCGCTACTTCGCGTCATACCAGTTCGGTCCCACCCCGGCCTCGACCGCCAGCGGCACGCTGAGCTGGGCTGCTCCCTCCATCAGCTCACGGGTGACCTGGGCCACCTCCCCGGCGCGGTCCTCGGGGGCCTCGATCAGCAGTTCGTCGTGAACCTGCAGCAGCAGCCGCGCGCCCAGGACGTCGAGCTCCCGGTCCAGCTTCACCATCGCCAGCTTGATGATGTCCGACGCCGTACCCTGGATGGGCATGTTGTAGGCCAGCCGCTCGCCCGCCTCGCGCACGTTGCGGTTGGTGGCGGTCAGTTCGGGCACGTAGCGGCGGCGGCCATACAGCGTTTCCACGTAGCCGTGGGTGCGCCCGAAGTCCAGCGTGCGGTCAATGTAGCCCCGGATGCCCGGATAGGTGCTGAAGTAGATCTCGATGAACGAGGCTGCGTCCGCGTACGGAATGCCCAGATCGTTGCTCAGGCGGTGGGCGCTCATGCCGTACAGCACGCCGAAGTTCACGGTCTTGGCGGCGCGGCGCTGGTCCGGGGTAATGCCGCCCTCGTCCAGGCCGAGCACCTGCGCGGCGGTGCGGCGGTGGATGTCGGCACCTTCCTGAAACGCCTGCTGCATCAATGGGTCGCCGGAGATGTGAGCGAGCAGCCGCAGCTCGATCTGCGAGTAGTCGGCGGCGATCAGGCAGTAGCCCGGATCCGCGATGAAGCCCTTGCGAATCTCGCGGCCCACCTGCGAGCGGATGGGAATGTTCTGCAGGTTGGGATTGAGGCTGCTCAGGCGGCCGGTGGCCACCGCCGTCTGCGCGAAAGTGGTGTGCAGCCGCCCGGTGCGCGGGTTGATCAGATTGGGCAGCGGGTCGAGGTAGGTGCCGCGCAGCTTGTCCAGCTCGCGGTATTCCAGCAGCAGCGGAATCACCGGATGCTCGTCGCGCAGCGGCTCCAAGGCGCTGACGGCCGTGGAGCGCTTGCCGGTCAGCTTGGTCTTCTTGCCGCTCGCGAGCCCCAGTTCGTCGTACAGCACGGTCTCGAGCTGCTGTGGGCTGCGGATCGAGAACTCGCGGCCCGCGAGTGCGTGAATCTCGGCCTCCAGGGTGTTCAGCCGGGCGGTGGTGGAGGCGGCCAGCCCGCGCAGGTAGTCGGCGTCCAGCCGCACGCCGCGCACCTCCATGCGGGTCAGCACGGCGGCCAGCGGCCGCTCCATGTCCTCGTACAGCTTCGTGCGGGCCCCGTCCAGCTGTGCGGGCAACTCGCCCAGCAGGTGGGCGGTGATCGCCGCGCGGCCCGGCGCGTCGTCTGGCCACGCCAGGTCCAGATACCGCTTGGTCACGATGCCCATATTCATGTTGGAGGGATCAAGCAGGTACGCCATCAGCAGCGGGTCGTCCCCCGGTTCCACCACCGTGCCGCGCACGCTCAGGTGCGCCGCCAGGGCCTTGGCCCCCGCCGCCGTCACCGTCTCCTGGCCTGCGAACTCGGCGTCGTCCACGGTTGCCGGGAACTGGGCCCGCAGCTTGTCCGCGGCCTTCTGGGCATCCTTGAGTGCCTTCTCGGCGGCCTTCTGTTCCTTCTTGGTCAGCGGCTGCTCGGCGTCGAACAGACCGGGTGTGGGGGCCACCGCCCCCGTCTGCTGCCACTGCTCGGGCTCGTGGACCGGGGCCTCACGGACGATGCCCGCGCCGTCCCGGGTCGGCTCGAAGGTCGCGGCCCCGGTCAGCGCGGCAGTCAGGTCGTCCTCGCGCGACAGCACGTAGCCCCACACCACGCCCCCTTTTCCCTTCTTGGGAGCGCGCCACGCCTCGCTGCGGGGCGGCTGCACCTTCGGCACCGGGGGAACGGCGGTGGTGGCCTCCACATAGGGATCGGGCACGCTTTCCTCGGGCCGCGACAGGCCCGCGATGTCACGCCCGATGGCGTGCAGCTCCAGTTCCTCGATCAGCTCGGCCAGCCGCGCCGGATCGCCGGGCAGCCGCTGCCCGCCCAGCTGCACGTCCAGCGGCAGATCGGTCACCATGCACGACAGCCCGTGGCTGAACTGCACGTCCTTTTCTGAAGCCAGCAGCTTTTCGCGGGTCCCCTTGGGCTCCAGCGTGCCCGCGTGGGCAGCTTCATAGACCTTTTCCAGCGTGCCGTACTCCTGCAGCAGCTTGGCGGCGGTCTTGGGGCCGATGCCCCGGGCACCGGGAATGTTGTCGCTGGCGTCGCCGGTCAGGGCGCGGTAGTCGACCCACTGGCGCACGGTCACGCCGTACTTCTCCAGCACCTCGTCCGGGCCGATCAGCCGGAAATCGTTGCTGATCACGCGCACGTGGTCGTCGAGCAGCTGGTAGGCGTCGCGGTCGCTGGTCACAATACGGACCTGCATGCCGGTGCCCTCGGCCTTGCGCGTCAGCGAGGCGATCACGTCGTCGGCCTCGTATCCGGGTTCTTCTAGGCGCGGAAAGCCGATGGCGTCCACGAGTTCCCGGACGCGGTTGATCTGGGCGGGCAGGTCGCTGGGCATCTCGGCGCGGCCCGATTTGTAGCCGTCGAACTGCTCGTGGCGGAAGGTCTTGACCGGGGGGTCGAACACCACGATGATCTGGTTGGAGCGCTGCCGGGCCAGCCGCAGCGTCAGACGCAAAAAACCCACGATGGCGTGCGTCGCCTCGCCCCGGCTGTTGCTCAGGGGCGGCAGGGCAAAGTACGAGCGAAACGCCAGCGCGTGCCCGTCGATCAGCACCAGCGTGTCGGGTGCCGGCGTCTCGGGTGAGGAAGAGGTCATGACGCCGATTCTACTCTGGGCGTAATGGCGGGGCCGGGAGGAACAGATCGGTGAAGGCCCAGCCGGACAGGAACCCGGCGCAGGACCTGCGGTCACATGGAAAAAGGCGGCGGGTCCACATGGCCCACCACCCTCAGCGACGTGCGGCGATGTTTACTTCACGCGGGTGCGGATAAAGCACACGGCGGTCTGTCCCGCCTTGAGGTCCGGCAGCTGCCAGCGGACGTGGGTGTAGTCGCTGGGATTGACGGTAACTTCCTTTTTCACGTCCTTGCCGTTCTCGGTCACGGTCACGAACTTCTTGAGCGGCTCGGCGGCGAAGGACTTGCCGTCGATGCTGAACAGCGCCTTGACATCCGGCACGTTGCACTGCTGTCCGATAAAGGCGGTCGCCGCCGGCACAGCCATGCTGAGTTTCAGGCCGCGTACGGTGGAGGTGCTGACATTCTCGGCGCGCTGCTGCAGCTGCAACAGGCTGCCGGGAGTCACGCCCCGGTTGGCGGTGTCCGTGAGTTTCTCGACCGTCTTGCCGTCCTCCTTGACCTCGGTAACGAGCAGGGTCGAGGCGGTCAGTTTCAGGGGCGAGTTCTGGGCCAGCGCCGGGGCGGCCAGCGTACCGAACAGCGCGGCAGTGATCAGATGGTTTTTGTTCATGGGTGTTCCTCCTGAAAAGGATTGTGGCGACCGAGAATGAGAGCCGGGGTCAGGCCAGCGGACCAGACCATTAGGGCGGGAAGGCACACGCAACACTCTGCCGGCCCTGCCACCCTAACCGGGGTTCCCGACCTCAACCTGACGGCGCCTGCCGGAACCGGCCTCTCAGGAAGTTGCGGAGGCAGACGCCGTGAGCAGACCGCGCTCCTCGACCACGCCGGCAAGCACGCGGGCAATCTCGTGGATCTCGGCGGCGTCCTGACCTTCCACCATCACCCGGATCAGGTTCTCCGTGCCGCTGGGACGCAGGTTGACCCGGCCCTTGCCCGAAAGCTGGGCCTCGGCGCGGGACACGGCCAGCTGCACGGTTTCGTCCCGCGCGATGGCCTTCTTGTCTCCCACCCGCACATTGACCAGGGTCTGGGGGTACATGGTCAGCTCATCGAACAGCGCGTCGAGGGTGGTGTCCAGCGTCTTCATGCTCGCCAGGGTCAGCAGGGCGGTCAGCACGCCGTCTCCGGTGGGCGACAGGTCCAGGAACAGGATGTGGCCGCTCTGCTCGCCCCCGAGTTGCAGCCCCTGGCTGTGCAGACGCTCGTGGACATAACGGTCTCCCACAGCGGTGCGCTCCAGCGGAATGCCCGTTTCCTGCAGCTTCACTTCCAGCGCCATATTGGACATGATGGTGGCCACCACCGCCCGTTCGCCGCGCGCGCGCGCATTGAGCAGCAGCATGTGGTCGCCGTGAACCACGTTGCCGCGCGAGTCCACGAACAGGGCGCGGTCCGCGTCGCCGTCAAAGG
The DNA here is from genome assembly GCF_014647075.1 of Deinococcus aerophilus. Taxonomy (NCBI): domain Bacteria; kingdom Thermotogati; phylum Deinococcota; class Deinococci; order Deinococcales; family Deinococcaceae; genus Deinococcus; species Deinococcus aerophilus. The sequence goes on from NZ_BMOM01000003.1 coordinate 138,562, forward strand.
CGATTCCCAGGTCATACTCGCCGTTGCGGACAATGGTCTGCAGGTGGTCCATGTGGGTGCTGCCGCAGTTGCGGTTAATGTTGCGTCCGTCGGGCGTGGTGTACACCGCGAACACGTCCGCACCCGCCGCCTGAAAGACGCGCGGGGCCACCCGGTAGGCCGCGCCGTTGGCACAGTCCAGCGCGATCTTCAGGCCACTCAGGTCGGGGGCCAGGGCACTCAGGTACTGGATATACAGCCGCTCGGCTTCGGTGTAGTTGGTCACGCTGCCCAGGTCGGTGCCGGTCACCGGGCGCAGGCGGGCCACCTCGTCAATGGCCGCCTCGATCTCGTGTTCGGTGGCGTCGCTGAGCTTCTGGCCGTCTGCGCCAAAGAACTTGATGCCGTTGTCCTCGTAGGGGTTGTGGGACGCGCTGATCACCACGCCCGCATCCGCCGAGAGGTGCCGCGTGAGGTAACTGACGCCGGGGGTGGGCAGCACACCCACGTGGATCACGTCCACTCCCCGGCCCGTCAGGCCCGCGGCCAGCGCCGCTTCCAGCATGTCCCCGCTCTGGCGGGTGTCCTTGCCGATCACCACGCTGACCCGGCCCGTCTGCGAGCGGCGCATCAGCACCTCGCCCGCCGCCGCGCCCAGGGTCATCACCCAGGCGGGCGTCAGCGGAAATTCGCCGGCCACCGCACGCACACCGTCGGTGCCAAAATAGGTTCTGTCGCTCATATCACCGGTCAGCATACCGCCCAGAGTGCATTACACACTTCACACATGTCACTCTACCCGCCCCCCCCCTCACCCGCCGGCTCAAGGCGCGGTCAGGAAGGCGCCGGTCAAGGGGACACCGTCAGGAAGGTGCGGTAGCAGTCGAGTTCGCCCTCCAGCTGCCTGCGGAAAGCGGCGGTCTGACGGAACCCGGGAATGAACCCCACATCGGCGTCGAGCTCTGAGCCCCTCACCGTCAGGTTGACCCAGCCCACCGCCTTTCCCGCATGAAAGACCGGCAGGGCGTAGTAGCCCAGGGTGCGCCGCTCGGCGGGCGTGTACGCCTCGAAACGGTAGGGCCAGCCGTGCAGGTGTTCAAACCGGCGGCGGTCCCAGACCAGCGGGTCAAAGGGCCCCACGATGCGCACGCCGCGCGGCGCCGGCAGGTCGCTCAGGCTCCATGCAGCCGGCCAGACATACCGCAGGCCGTCAACCACCGCGCCCGCGAGTTCCTCCTGCACGGCCCGCCGGAAAGCCGCCCGCAGCGGACGGTGCAGGTGCGGAAAGCCGAAGCGCGACAGGGTGATCAGGTACCCCAGACTGGCCTCGGGCAGCGGTCCGTACAGCGCGGCGAGCAGGTGAACCGTGCGGCGCAGACGCTCCTCCTCGGGCAGGGGCGCGGCGCGCAGGGCACGCAGGTGGGGCGCGGGACCGTACAGCCGCACACCGCCCACCCGGCGGGTCACGCGGGCCTCACCGGCGTGGTGCAGCGCCCCCAGCACGCGGGTGGTGGCGCTGGACTGCCCTCCCCAGGCGTTGACCGTGCGGCCCCGGCCCAGTGCTGTGGCCAGATCACGCGGGTGCAGTTCCTCGCGTTCGGCGAGCACGCGGCGCACTTCCTCCAGCAGGCCAGGATGCTCACGCTCGACCCGGCCCGGCTCCACCTCACGCGGGTGCAGCAGCGCCTGAACCCCCCGCGTGACGAAGCCGTAATTGGGAATCATATCCTCCTCGGCGTCCAGCTCGGGATACCGCCGTTCCAGCTCTCCTGCCTGGTAACCGGGCACGCGGGCCATCAGGGTCAGGTCCTGGGCGCGGGCCGGCGCACGGATGGGATCAGCCTGCACAAAGCCCAGGGTGTCCAGCGCCGCCTGCAGCGATGGCTGCGGCGTCAGGGTCTGCAGGGCGGCCGCGTGCAGGTCGGCAGCGGTCAGGGACGACATGTCCGGCAGGGTAGCGTGCCGGACAACAAAACAGGAGCGGCCCGGCAACGTATGCCGGGCCGCTCCCTTTGGGCAGGGACTTACTTGATGCTGCCGTTCAGACCGTTGGGGTAAAAGCCGCCCTTGTTCGCGCCGGGGGCCAGGTAGACGATGTTCAGCACCTCGCGGGTGCTGCGCCCGAAGGCCACCCCATTGCTGTCGGCGGGCGCGATCACCGCGCGGCCCGCATTGTCGCTCAGGCCCTGGTCCTTGCCGCCGCCGACCTTGCCGCGCAGGTTGCTGATGGCCTGCACGACCTGGCCCACGTACAGCCCCGCCGCCGCCGTGATCTGGCGCTGCTGGTAGAGCATGGTGCGGATCGCGCCGCCGTGGTAGGCCTCCACGGCCAGAATGCCCGCCGCCGCCTGCAGGTAGGCGGGGTTGGTGATCAGGGTCGCCGCGCCGGCATACGCGGTCACGCCCACGTCCTCGAAAATAAAGGCGCCGTGCAGGAAGAACAGGTCATTGGCGTAGGGGTTGAAGCCCGTGATCGCGCCGCCCGAGGCCGCGTTGCCCGCCGCCCGGAACGCGCCGTTCAGGTCCAGCACCGGACGCATGGCCGCGCCCTTGCCCAGCGCGCCGTGCAGGAACTTGACGTGGGCCAGCTCATCCTCGGCGATGTCGTTGGCGAGCGCCTGCACATTGCTGTCTTTGAACTGCATGCCGCGCTTGGGGTCCAGACCGGCCGGCAGACGGATCTCTGCGCCGCCACCGATGGCCCGCAGTTCGTCCACACGGCCCACCGCCGCGAGGTAGAAGGCGGCTTCCAGGTATTCCAGGTTCAGGGCGAAGTTCAGCACGTCGCCGTCAATGTTCTTGGCAGGTGCGGCCAGGGCCGGGGCGCTCAGGCCCAGCGCGGCCATGCCCAGGCCCGCCTTGCCGAGAAAGCCCAGTGCGGCGCGGCGGTTCAGGGGAGCAAGTTCGGGGGTAACGGGCATGGTGTTCTGATCGGTGTCGTGGCTCATGGGGAAACTCCTTGAAACAGCGAGGGGGCGTGGACACGCCACGCGGACGGGTCCGGAAAGGGGATCGGGGATGAAGTGGAAGCAGCCGCCCGCTGGGTGGCCGCCCCCGGATTCATAGGGCTATATGCGTCCTGGGCCCGACTGGATCACCCGCCCGCCAAAGATGAATGTCGCATAAAGACCGGGTTCTGCCGGGGCCAGTGGGTACAGTGGGCGCATGACCGCCTCCCCCACCCTGTTCGAGCGCATCATCACCCGCGAGATTCCCAGCGACATCGTGTATGAGGACGACGGGTACATCGCCATCCGCGACATCGCCCCCAAAGCCCCCATTCATCTGCTGGTGATTCCCAAACGGGTCAGTGCCCGCCTGGACGAGATCACCGATGCCGGGGAAATGGGCCGGCTGTGGCTGACCGCCGTGAAGGTGGCGCGGCAACACGCCGACGACTACCGCCTGCTCGTCAACTCCGGCAAGAAGGGCGGACAGGTGGTGTTCCACACCCACATCCACATCCTGGCGGGCTGGGAACACGGCCCCGAGAGCGACGTCTGATGCTGGAACGTGGCTTTGAGGCCGTCCTCTTTGATCTGGACGGTGTGCTGGTGGACAGCGAACTCGCAGCGAGCACCGTCTGGGTCGAGCTGCTGGCCGAACATGGGCTGGAGCTGGACCAGTCAACCTTCATGGCCCAGGCGGTGGGCAGCACACACGCGGTCCTCTTTGAGTGGTTGCGGCGCGACCACAGCTGGAGCCAGCCAGAAACCTTCGTTCCGGAACTGGACGCCCGTTTGTACGCCGCCTTCGGAACCACACCGGCCATCGAAGGGGCCGCGCAGACCCTGAGGGCCCTGCGTGAGGCGGGACTTCCCTTCGCGGTGGCGAGCAACAGCCTGCGCGGTCGCCTGAGCCGCAAGCTGGAGGCCTCGGGACTGGCGGCGCTGGTGGGCACCCACGCCTACGACCCGGCGCACGTCGGGGGCCGCGGCAAACCCGCCCCCGATCTGTACGCCTACGCCGCCGCACAGCTGGGCGCAGACATCACCCGCTGCGTGGTGATCGAGGACAGCGTGACTGGCCTGAGCGCCGGGGTCGCCGCCGGAGCCACCGCCTGGGGGCTGCTCGCGGGCGGCCACGTTCACCCCAGCGGCGCGGCGGCGCTGCGAGCAGCGGGCGCAGAAAGAATCCTGGCCTCGCACGCCGAGTTGCAGGACGCGCTGGGGTTGAGCATCCGGGTCTGAAATCCTGAAGTGAAGAGGCCAGCGGTCCCACCTGCCCGTCTGCCACCCGAACGGTCTGACAGGATCGGGGCGGCGAGGGAACAGGTCCACTCGCCGTCCCGGTCAGTTGGCTTTACGCCATCGGCAATTCGATCATGCTCGGGCCGCCGTCCTTGCCCTTGCCCTCCATGCGGGCCGTGACCGCCAGACCCGTCGGCGTCTGTGCCAGCCCGCCCTCGGCCGTTTCGCGCAGCTCGGCGGGCATCATGCGGCCCACCGAGGCCATCGCGCCCAGCACCTCGTCGGGGGGGATAAAGGATTCCAGCTGTGCCAGCGCGAGTTGCGCCGCGCTGACGGCGTGAACGGCGTAGAAGGCGTTGCGGCTGACGCACGGCACCTCCACGTACCCGCCCACCGGGTCACAGACCAGTCCGATGGTGTTCATGAGGGCCATGCTCGCGGCCTGCACGGCGGCGCGGGGCGTGCCGCCCAGCAGTTCCACGACGGCGGCGGCGGCCATTGCGGCGCTGGAACCGATCTCGGCCTGACAGCCACCCGCCGCGCCGGAAATGAACATGCGCTTGCTGATGGCCTTGCCCACCCCGGCGGCCAGGATCATGGGGTCCACCAGCTGTTCATCGGGAATCCCGAGGTGGTCGGCCACCCCCAGCAGCGCCCCCGGAATGGTGCCCGCACTGCCCGCCGTGGGCGCGGCAACGATGCGGCCCATGCGGGCATTTTCCTCGTTGACCGCCATCGCGTAGGCCTGTACCCGGCGGATCAGCGGGGCGTTCAGGGCGTCGGGGGCGTCCCACAGCCCCTTGGCGTTCCAGCCCACCATACCGGTGATGCTCCGGGCGTCGCTGTTCAGGCCGCGCTCGATGCAGTTTCTCATCTCACGGATACGCCGGGCCATCTCGTCGCGGATGTCCTGCGGGTCCAGACCGGTTTCCTGGCAGTCCCGTTCCAGCACCCAGGTCGAGGCCGGGGCGGGGGCGTTCATGAGTTCTTCCAGGGTGGTCATGGCAGGGGCCTCCAGAGCGGGCGAGAAAAGCACGTTGAGACCTGTAGTTTAACGCACCTTCCTGAGTCCTCTAGACGGGTGGGCTGAAGGAGCGTCCATGTGTGCCGGACGCTCAGCCCTCCTGCGCCCGAATGAGCAGCTCGCCCCCGGCCACCAGTTCCCGCAGCCGCAGCAGATCGGGGCGGTAGTAGCGGTCCTCCTCCAGGGGGGGGACCACCTCCCGGATGCGTTCGTAGGCGGCCTGCACGCCTGTGCCGGCACGAAGCTTCTGGAAGTCCAGCGCCTGGGCCGCGCACAGCAGCTCGATGCTCACCACGGTCTGGACATGCCCCAGAATCTGACGCAGCTGACGTGCCCCGTGCGCGCCCATGCTCACATGGTCTTCCTGGTTCGCGCTGGTGGGAATGCTGTCCACGCTGGCGGGGTGCGCCAGGACCTTGTTCTCGCTGACCAGGGCCGCCGCCGTGTACTGCGCGATCATCAGGCCGCTGTTCAGCCCCCCGTGCGCGGCCAGAAACCCCGGCAGACCGCTGAGGGCAGGATTGAGCAGCTGTTCGCAGCGGCGCTCGCTGACGCTGCCCAGCTCGGCCACAGCCACCTTCAGGGCGTCGGCGGTCAGCGCCAGCGGCTGCCCGTGGAAGTTGCCACCGGACACCACCTCGCCCGTTTCCGGAAACACCAGCGGATTGTCGGTGACCGAGGCGAATTCGGTGTCCAGCACGCGGGCGGCCTGCTCCAGCGCGTCATGGGTCGCGCCGTGAACCTGCGGCACGGCACGCAGCGAGTACGGGTCCTGGACCTTGCCGCATTCGGCGTGGCTGGGCGCGATCTCGGAGTCCCGCAGAAAGTGGCGGATCTCCCCGGCCACCGCCAGAGCGCCGGGATGTGGACGCAGGCCCACCAGATCGGCACGGAACGGCTGATGCGAGCCGTACAGGGCCTCGACGGTCATGGCCGCCGCCAGGTTGGCGGTGCCCAGCAGCGTGCGGGCGTCCGCGAGGGCCAGTCCCAGCACGCTGCCCATCAGCTGCGTGCCGTTGATCAGGGCGAGGCCTTCCTTGGCCTGCAGGGTCAGCGGGGTGAGCTTCAGCGCGGCCAGCACCTCGGCGGCGGGGCGCACCTCTCCCTGGTATTCCATGTCTCCCAGGCCAATCAATGCGAGCGCCAGATGTGCCAGCGGCGCGAGATCGCCCGACGCGCCCACGCTGCCCTGCGCGGGCACCACCGGATGCGCCCCCGCGTTCAGCAGGGCGAGCAGCAGTTCCACGACTTTCGGACGCACTCCCGAGTGGCCCTGGCACAGCGAGACCGCCCGCAACAGCATCATGCCGCGCACCACCTCGGCGGGCAGCGCCTCGCCCACCCCGATGGCATGCGACACGATCAGGTTGTACTGCAGCTGCTGCAGTTCATCGTTGCCCACCCGGACACTGGCAAACTTGCCAAAACCGGTGTTGACGCCGTACACCGCCGCTCCACCCTCCACGATGCGCTCGATCACCGCCCGCGCAGCGCGGATGCGGGTGGTGGCCGCCGGCGCGAGTTCCACGCCCTCGCCGCCGCGCACCACACGAATAAACTCCTGCAGGGACAGGCTCCGGTCAAGAATCATGGTTTCACTCCTTCCACAAAGACATCCCGCACTGGGTTCATGCCCAGCGCATACGGCAGTTCCCGCCAGTCCGGGCCGCGCAGGGCCAGGAAATCGGCGCGCAGGCCCACGCTCAGGGCTCCCCGGTCCCGCAGGCCCAGCGCGGCGGCGGCGTTGACGGTGGCGGCGGTCAGGGCCTCGGCGGGGGTCAGACCATTCAGGCGCACCGCCAGGGCCAGGGCCAGCTGCGTGCTGAACAGCGGCGCGCTGCCCGGATTCAGATCGGTGCCCACCGCCACAGCCGCGCCCGCATCGATCAGCGCGCGCCCCGGCGCGGCGGGGAGCCCCAGATGCAGCGTGACCCCCGGCAGGATGGTGGCCACCGTGCCGGACGCCGCCAGCGCCGCGATCTGTGGGGTCCCGCTGGCCTCCAGATGGTCCACGCTCAGCGCCCCCACCCCACAGGCGAGTTCGGTGCCGCCCAGGGCATGGAACTGGTCGGCGTGAAGTTTGAGCCGCAGGCCGTGCGCGTGCGCCGCCGTGAAGATCTGCCGGGTCTCCTCCACCGAGAACGCCTCCACTTCGCAGAACACGTCCACGGCGGTGGCGAGCTGGCCGGCTGCGACCTCGGGAATCAGCGTCTCGCAGACACCGCGCACGTAGGCCTCCCGGCCCTCGGTGGGCGGAATGTGAATCAGCAGGGTGGGCACCACCGAAAACCCGCGTCCCAGAGCGCGGATCGCCCGCAGCATCCGCAGCTCGGCCTCAAAATCCAGGCCGTACCCGCTCTTGATTTCGGTGGTGGTCGCGCCGGACTGCTGCAGGGCGGTCAGCCGCGGACGGGCCAGCGCACTCAGTTCCTCCACCGACGCCTGTGCCGTCGCCCGGATGCTGGAGCGGATGCCGCCGCCCCCGGCCAGGATGCGTTCGTAGGGCACGCCCACCGAGCGGGCCTCGAAGTCTGCCAGCCGGTCCCCGGCCCAGACCGCGTGGGTATGGGGGTCCACCAGACCGGGCACGACGGCCACACCGCCCAGATCGTAGGGTTCGGTGGCCGCGAGAGCTTCCCCGGCGGGTCCCACCCAGGCGATCACACCGTCGCGGACCAGCAGAGCGGCGTTTTCAATCACCGTCAATTCGCGCATGGCCGCGCCACGCTGGGGCCCTGGGGAGGGAGTGACGAGCTGAGAGATTCCGGTAAACAGCGTTTCAGTCATGGAACACCTCACACAGCGTCTCCATGATCAGCCGCGCCGCAAGCAGTTCGCTGCGCCCGGTGGGATCCAGGGAGGGAGCCAGTTCCACCACATCCAGCGCAAGAATCTGATGACGGCGGGCCAGTGCCGCGATCACGCGCAGGGCCAGCGCGTACGAAAAGCCGTCGGGTTCCGGACTGCTCGTACCGGGCAGCACGGCGGGATCCAGGGCGTCCACATCCACGCTGAGATACACCGGGCGGTCCGGGGGCAGCGCCTCCACGATCTGCGTGAAGTGGGCCTCGATGTCTGTCATCGGCACCAGCGTGTGCCCGCGTGCCCGCGCCGCCGCCACCGCTTCCGGGTCATGCCGCAGCCCGCGCAGGCCGATGGTGGTGATGTGAACGAGGTTGGGCAGTTCCTCGGCGGCCCGCCGGAAGGGACTGGAATTGCTGTAGCGCGTGTCGTTGCGGATGTCGGTGAAGTCCAGGTGGGCGTCCAGCTGGATGACGTGCAGGTCCGGCTGATCGTGGAAGGCCCGCAGCAGCGGAAAGGTCACGCTGTGGTCGCCGCCCAGAAAGACGGGGAGGCGGCAACGATCCTTCACCTGCTGCGCCGCCCGCGTGATGCGTTCGCGTGCCAGCTCCGGCTCCAGCGAGGGCAGCACCACATCCCCGGCGTCGGCAAAAGTCACGTCCTTTAGCCGGGTCACGCCGTTCAGATCGGTGAACGGCGGCACACAGCGCAGGCTGGCTTCCCGCAGGGCACGCGGCGCAAAGCGTGCGCCGGGGCGAAAGCCCAGCGCGATGTCGAAGGGAATGCCGAGCACCGCCACATCCGCCGTCCAATCACCGTCCGGCTGCATCAGGGGCGCGCGGGCAAAGGTGGGAATGCCGGCGTAGGGCAGATGGGTCGGCTGGCTCACGGCCGGTCCTCAATCCCCAGGCTCGGCAGGTCCAGCCCGCGCTCCCGCGCCACGTCCTGCGCCCGCTCATAGCCGGCGTCGGCGTGGCGCAGCACACCCATGGCCGGGTCATTGGTCAGGCAGCGGCTCAGGCGCTGGGCCGCTTCCGGGGTGCCGTCGGCCAGGGCCACCAGCCCAGAGTGCTGGCTAAAGCCCAGGCCCACGCCGCCGCCGTGATGAAAGCTCATCCACGCCGCGCCCGAGGCGATGCCCACGCCGAAATTCAGCAGCGGCCAGTCGCTTACCGCGTCGCTGCCGTCCAGCATGGCCTCCGTCTCGCGGTAGGGGCTGGCGACACTGCCCGCATCCAGATGGTCGCGCCCGATCACGATGGGAGCCTTCAGGCGGCCATCGGCCACCATCTCGTTAAACAGCCGCGCGGCCTGATCGCGCTCGCGGTAGCCCAGCCAGCAGATGCGGGCGGGTAGGCCCTGAAAGGCGATCTGGTCGGCGGCGTAGGTCAGCCAAGCCTGCAGGCGCTGATCGTGGGGAAACAGGTCGAGCAGGGCCCGGTCGGTCGCGTAGATGTCCTCCGGATCGCCGGACAGAGCCACCCAGCGAAACGGTCCGCGCCCCTCGCAGAACGAGTCGCGGATAAAGGCAGGAACGAAGCCAGGGTAGGCAAAGGCGTCCTCCACGCCCGCCTCCCTGGCCCGCTGGCGCAGGTTGTTGCCGTAATCGAAGGCCACGGCGCCGCGTTTCTGAAGCTCCAGGATGGCGCGGACGTGGGCGGCCATCGCGTCGTAGGCGCGTGCCCGGTACGCTTCGGGATGCTCGCTGCGCAACGTGGCGGCGTCCTCATCCGGTGTGGTGACCGGCAGGTAGCCCCACATCGGGTCGTGCGCGCTGGTCTGGTCGGTGATCAGATCCGGGGTCCAGTTCAGGTCCACCAGCCGGGGAATGACCTCGGCGGCGTTGCCCAGCAGCCCGATGGAGCGGGCCTCCCCCGCCGACCTGTACCCTTCAGCGCGTTTGATGGCGTCTTCGAGGTTGTCGGCCACCTCGTCCAGATATCGGGTGACCAAGCGCTTCTGAATGCGGGTGGGGTCCACCTCCACGGTAATGCTCACGCCCCCGGCCAGCTTGACCGCCAGCGGCTGCGCGCCCCCCATGCCGCCCAGCCCGGCGGTGACGGTAATGGTGCCCTTCAGGCTGCCGCCAAAATGCTTGTCCGCCGCGCCCGCAAACGTCTCGTAGGTGCCCTGCAGGATGCCCTGCGTGCCGATGTAGATCCAGCTTCCGGCCGTCATCTGGCCGTACATCATCAGGCCCGCCTGATCCAGCCGGTCAAACTCCTCCCAGGTCGCCCAGTGGGGCACGAGGTTGCTGTTGGCGAGGATCACGCGCGGCGCCCACTCGTGTGTTTTTAACACAGCCACCGGCTTGCCCGACTGAATCAGCAGCGTCTCGTCGTTGTCCAGCCGGTCGAGCGTCTCCACGATTTTGTGGAACGCCTCCCAGTTGCGCGCCGCCTTGCCGCGTCCGCCATACACCACCAGATCCTGGGGATGTTCGGCCACCTCCGGATCGAGGTTGTTCATCAGCATGCGCTTGGCCGCTTCCTGAATCCAGCCCCGGGCGGTGCGCTGCGGGCCACGGGGAGCGCGGATGGTGGGGGCCTCGGAGGGAAACTGAGTCATACCTCCATGCTTCGCCTTTTTCCCTGGGCCGAAAGGGGAGTTTTCCGGATATGGCGGAAAGCAAAGCGGTAGGCTGGGGGCGTGATGGCTGCCAGCAACCAGACCAGGATTCAGCGCGGGCCGCCCGGCCCCTGATGCCACGCACCCACGCCACCGTGGAGGCCGCCGTGCGCGTGCTGGAGCTGTTCGATGCCGACCACTCCGAATGGACCCTGAGCGAGCTCGCGCGGCACCTGGGGCAGCCGACCTCCACGCTGCACGAGCAACTGGGCACGCTCGCGGCGGCGGGACTGCTCGTGCGGGTGGGACGGGGCCGCTACCGGCTGGGCTGGCGGCTGCTGAAGCTGAGCAGCGCCCTGTACGGCAGCCTGCCGTGGTATGCCCCCGCCCATGATGCGATGGAGCGTCTGGCCCGCGGCACCCACCTGCTGGCCTTTCTGTGCGTGCTGCACAGCCACACCGACGAGCACAGCCAGATTCTGTGCGTGGCGCGCAGCGTGCAGGGCCGGGACGGCCCACCGGTGGCGGGCGAACTGGACTTCGAGCTGCCCGCCCACGCCACGGCGAGCGGCAAACTGCTGCTGGCGCTGGCCGGACGCCCCCTGCCCCGGCCCGCCCCCGCCTTCACCCCCCAGACGCTGACCACGCCCGAGGCCTGGGCTGCCGAAACCCGCGCCATCCGCACGGGGGGCTACGCCCTGAGCCGCGACGAGTGGGCATCCGGCACCAGCGGTCTGGCCGTGCCGCTGCGCGGTGAGGGAGGCACGGTTCTGGCGGCCCTGGGCCTCAGCCTGCCCACCGCGCGCCTGGGGAGCAGCGACGGCCTGCTGCGCGCCTTGCATGGAGCGGCGGCAGAGGTGGGCTGGACCCTGGGCCACCGGGGACAGAAATGAACCCTGCGTCCACCGCCGCACCGCAGATGCGTCCACACCCCCAGCACAGGTCTTTGCCGGCTCATCTGACCGGGGGCCGGCCCAGCACCGCCCGCCACCCCCCCGCCTTAACCTGCCGCTGCGCCCGCCGCGTGGCTTCCAGGTAGGCGGCGCGCTGGCGGGCCGGATCGCGGTCCTGCAACCGGGCGTCCAGGGCGGGCCCACTCAGGCCGGCCAGCCCGGTCGGCCCCGGAGGATCACTCCTCGCCTCGCCGCTAAAGGTGCGCGCCAGCCCCTCGGCCAGCCAGCGCGGCAGACCGGGGGGCTGGGCCGTATGAAAGGCCTCGTGCCGCACCGTGGCGGGCAGCCGTCCGGCCTGGGCCAGGGCCGTCAGCCGCTGGGTGGAGATCGCCGCGCCCCGCGTGCTCGCCGCGGTGGTGCCGCTCTTTCCGGTCTGCTGCGCGAACTCCGCCGCGCTGCCCGCCGCCTCCAGCGTGACCTGCCCAGGCGGCGACAGCCCCAGTGCCCCCAGGTCGCGCACCGCCGCCTCCCAGGCCCTGAAAACGGCCCCCAGCTGCAGACGGTCACGCGGGTCGGTGTAGCTCACGCTCAGGCCGCCCCGCTGCACCCGGGTGGCCCCGGCCACCGGTCCGGCCAGTGCTGGGCACAGCACCGTGGGATACAGCGCCGCGGCCCACAGCGCCACCAGCGTCAGCGCCGCGGACCACCGCCCCGCGCGTCCCACGCCTCACTGCCCCCGGTCGCGCACCGTCAGGGTCGCCGCCGGGCCGTAGCCTTCCACGTCCGGGTCGTACATCAAGAAGGCGTGGGTGGGCAGCGCGGTGAAGGTGCCGGGCGTCTGGGCCCGCAACACATAGGTCATCTTCTGCGGCCCGGCAAGAAAATCGGCATACAGGTCCACCCGGTCATCCAGCAGCTCGCGCCCGGCGTACCAGTAGTTCCAGTCCTGCCAGTTGTATTCGTCGGCGTCCTTCAGTCCCGCGATGGACAGGCTGCGTTCGTCCTGCGCGCGCATGCCCGCCGGAATCGGGTCACTCACCAGCAGGTACCGGGCACTGTGGCCCACGGGCTGCACGCTCAGCGTCACCAGAATCAGGTCGCCGACGGTCACGGGCTGCAGCTGCCCTGCGCGCAGCAGGTCGGTGCGGCGGTAGGTGTAGCGCTTCTCCCGGTCGTTCCACACCGGGTCCAGACGCTGGTACTGGCGGCTGAGGCGCAAGCCTCCGCCCGCGTCGCCCCGCAGCTCGGCGGGTTCGCGGCTGTAGCTCAGCCGGGCGCTGAAGGTCAGGCCGGAGGGCGCACCCTGCACCGTCACGGTGTGTGGCCCGGCTCCCCACCCCTCTACCCCGAGCTTGAGGGTGGCCGCCTCCTGGCCGCTGAGCGTGGCGAGGCCAGCCGGCTGGCCGTCCACCAGCACCCTGATCTCGCTGGGGGTGGGGGCCGGGGGGCGCAGGGCCAGCGCCGCCACGATGACGCTGGTGGTGTCCTGCGTGCTGAGCCAGCGTGGGCCGCGGCGCTGGGCGAGCAGCCACTGCGAGACGCCGGGAATCAGCGGGCTGGCCGGCTCCAGCGTGGCGAGGGCCTCCAGCGCGGTCGCCGTGACCTGAATGCTGTTGTCGTCCCAGAAGCCGGACCATGAATCGGCCCGCCGGGGGGACTCCCAGTGCAGCAGGGCGCCCCCGTTCGTGCCGAGGCGCCGGCCCTTGAGGCGGTCGAGCACGTCGCGCGCAGCCGCCGTCTGCCCGGTCCGGTGCAGCGCCAGAGCGGTCTGGGCCAGGGCATACGGCTCAAGGTCCCCCCGGCGGGCAAAACCGGCGAGGTCGTCCGCCTTGACCCGGCCCGCGTCGGCCAGGGCGCGGTAGGCGCGGGCGCGCTCGGCCTGGCGCGCTTTCGGGCGGCCAGCGTTGCGGGCCAGGTACTTCAGGCCACGGTCGAGCATGGTGTTGTCCACCCGCACGCCCAGGGCCCGGGCCCGCAACAGGCCCTCCACCACGTAGGCGCTCATCTCCAGCGTGCTGTCGTCGTACTGCCAGAAGTTCCAGCCGCCGTCCGCGTGCTGGAACAGCTGCAGCCGGGCGAGGCCCGAGCTCACGATGTCGGGCAGATCCTTCAGAACCCCGGGCGGCAGGGCGGCGCGGCCCAGGGTCTGCCGGGCGAGCAGCGCGGGCAGAAAGCGGCTCATGGTCTGCTCGGTGCAGCCGTAGGGATAGCCCACCAGGTAGTCCAGGGCGGGCGACACCGCCGAGAGCAGCGACGGCGTGAGGCTCAGGCTGAGGTCCAGGGTCCTGGAGTTGGCGTCTCCGGGCAAATTAAGGCTGAGGCTGGGCCGGGCCGCGCTGCCCACCGCCGTCTGCGTGACCTCGTAGCCGCGGGCCTTGACCGGCAGCGGCAGCTTCAGGGCGTCGCTGCCGGAAGCCGTGCGGGCCGTGAAGGTCACGTCCGCCGTGCCGACGTTGCCCGCCCGCACGCGCAGATCGGTGCGCGCCCGCCCGTTGGCCGCCACCTGCAGCGCGGCGCCCGCCGGGTTCAGGGCCGCGCCGCCCAGGGGAGTTAGGCCCCTCAGGGTGGCCGTGGCCGTGCCCTGCACCGGCGTATTCAGGGTGTTGTTCACCAGTCCCGAGAGCGTCACGGTATCGCCGCCCACCAGGAAAGGAGGCACGCTCAGCCGGGCAACCACGTCCCGGGTGGTCATGGTGGTGGCGGTCGCCTGCCCGAAGCGCGGGGCATGGGTCTGGGCCCGGGCGGTTGCGACCCAGGTGGTCAGGTTGTCGGGGAAGTTGACCTCCACCTCGGCGTGGCCCTGCGCGTCGGTGCTCAGGTGGGGCAGCCACAGCAGGGTGTCCTTGAAGTCCTGACGCGGCGTGAGCGGGTCGGCGCTGGCGGCGCTGTCGGCCCGGCCCTGCTTGTTCTGGGCGAAGGCGGGCGTGTCCTCCATCGGCCTGGGGGAGCCGGCCACCGTGCCCACCTGCGAGAAATAGAAGTTCAGGCTGGAATCGGTGCCCACGGCGTTGTCACGCGGCGCGTCGAAGACCCCGGTGATGGGCGGGCTGGTGTCCGGCTGCACGAGGTAGATCGCTGCGTCCACCACGCCCAGCGCCACGTCCGCCGCCACCCCCTGACCTCCGGCGTCCCTGACATCCACACTGAAGATGCCGGTGTCGCCGGGAGCATAGTGGACCTTGCCGGGCGTAACGCGGACGCTCAGGGCCGCCCCCACGCGGGGCACCTTCACGCGGGCCTCGTTGCTGTACAGCTGGCCGCCTCCCAGCGCCGTGGCCGCCACCGAGATGTTGGGGGCCATGTCCGCCGTGACCGCAAAGCGGTAGGTCAGGACCGCGCCCGCGCCGCGCAGCACCGCCGAGCGCCGCAGCCGGTCTCCCTCCAGGGTTACGAGCACCGGAGCGCCGGGGGTGGGATTGCCCACCAGCACGGTGGTGGTGTCGCCGGGCGCGTAGGTCTTGCGGTCCAGGCGCACCATCAGGTCGCGGTAGTTCCAGCCGTAGTCCTCGCCGGGCCGGAGCACCCACACGAAATTGTCGAAGGTGCTGACGCGGCCCTGGGCGTCCCTCACGCTGGCGCGCAGCAGGTAGCCGCCGCCCTGCGGGGCGCTGAGGGTGGCGGTGGCGGTCCCGCTGGCAGCGGTCTGAACCTGCCGGCGGGCCACCCGCGTCTCGCTCAGGACCCAGGTCTTCTTGCGGCGGTCGTAGTCGTAGCGCTGGCGCACCAGATCCAGCGTGACCGGCGCGGCGCGCCCCACGTCGTTCAGGTCGCGGGTGTCCAGCGTCACGCGGATCGGCTGGTTCACGTCATAGACATAGCCGTCGGTCTCGGCCTCGACATTCAGGCTCGCCGGAAAGGCGATCACCCGGGTCTGCGCGCTCACCGTACGGCGTGACTCGTCCTCCACCTCGGCCTCGATGCGGTAGCTGACCGGCTGACCGTCCGCGTCCCTCGCCAGCGGCAGGGTGAGGTCGAGGTCACCGCCCGCGTTCAGGCGCGTTTCCTCCTGCACCACCAGATCCGAGCCGTAGTCGCTTCCCGCCGAGTCCGGCGGCAGCGCGTCGCGGTCGAAGCCGGGCGGGTAATACGGAGCGCGGGTCACGTTGTAGTTGATCCGCGCTCCGCTCAGGCTGCCGCCGAACAGGTAGCGCGCCGAGATGCGGACACTGACCTTGTCGCCCTGCACCGCCCGCTGGCGGTCGGGCGAGACCGTGACGGCGTACTCGGGTTTCTGGTACGCCTCCACCTGAAAGCGGCCGCCGACGTCGCTCTGGCCCTCGCCCCCCGCGCCCTGCGGGGTCAACACGAAGGAGTAGTCGCCCAGCCGGGCCCCGGCCGGCAGGTCCAGCCCGCCGCTCAGCGAGCCGGTGGTGTCGGTGTTCAGGGTGCGGCGCAGCACCTCTTCCTGATCCGGGGACGTGACCACCACGCGCACCGCCGTATTCGCCAGCGGCTGCAGGCTGCCGGCCTGTCTCAGAACTGCCTTGAAGTCCACATGCTGTCCGGGCCGGTAGACCGGCCGGTCGGTGTAGACGTAGCCGCGCACCAGCGGCGCAGCGTAGCGGTTCCAGTACGCGCCCGAGATGGCCCAGTCGTTGCCGAAGCGCGCCAGGAAGGTTTCCTGATCACCGCTGGCCGGAGCCGTGCGCACAAAGCGGGCCACCCCGTCCGCACCGGCCAGACGCGGCGTCCGGCCCGGTCCCAGCACCCACACCCGCGCCGCCCGCGTCTGGCCGCTGTCGCGGTCGGCGGTGTAGGTCAGGGCCTGGGTCTGGTCCCGCTTGACCACCAGGCCCAGGTTGCTCACCAGCACCACGACCGCGAGCCCCCCGGTGCCCACGGTGTAGACGCCGCTGGGCAGGCGGCCAAAATCCAGGCGGCCCGCGCCCCGGGCCAGCCGCAGGGTGCGCAGGGGCCCACTCTGGGGGCTGGCACCCAGCGCCGGACGGTGCGGGTCGGGCGAGGCGGCGAACAAGGCCGCCGGGTCCAGCACGCGCCGCAGCGTAAAGGCAGTGCCGGCAGGCGCGTACACGTCCACCCGGACCGGCTGGTCCCCCTGGAACACGCCGCCGTACACCGAGACGTTGCGCTGCGCGGGGGCGAGCCCCACGACCAGCAGACCTGAGATCAGCAATCCCCGCATCCACGCTCGTTTCATGGTCGCCCCTCCGCGCCACCGGCCCGCTGTCCCTACGGTGCGTCACCAAATTGTGTCACTTCTTCCGGTATGGAGTAACGGCTGTCCGGCGGCCCGCCCTCAGTTCAGAACCTTCCAGCGGTAGACGCCCAGAAAGTTGGGGTTGGAAGGGGCCGGATGAAAAGCGCGCTCGGCATACCGCAGCAGGCTCTGGACCGTCAGCAGGCGCACCTCTCCGCCCTCCTCCGGGCTGGCCCCGGTGTGGTAGACGACCCGCCCGCCCCCCAGATAGACCATGCTGTGGTACGAGCGCAGGCCGGGGCGCAGGAAGACGAGCACGTCGCCCCGCCGCGCCTGATCCAGAGTCCGCGAGACGCGCACCATCGAGTGGGTCGCGAGGTACTGGACGGTCGTGCGGCCTACCAGCCGCCCCGCCTCGATGTCGCCGGGCCGGTACGCGCCGCCCGCCACGCGGAACACCGAGCGGCTGATGACCGGCAACGGGTAGGACAGCCCCTGAACATCCGGCGAGGTCGGGCGCGGCAGGTACCGGAACTTGGCTATCCAGGCCGGATCATGCGGCAGCAGCGCGTTCACGAAGGCGTAGCGCAGCAGCCCGCCGCAGTCGCGGTCCTCGGGCCGCCAGTCGGCGTTCATGCCGGAATACTGACTCTCGGCGACCGCCGCGAACCAGTCGGCGAAGCGGACCCGGTCCTGACCGGTCAGCTCGGCAGCGTCCGGGTAGCCGTCCCGGTCGCGGTCGGCCACACTGGGGATCGGAGGCTCGGCGCCCCGTGGGGCCGACGCCGCAGCGGGCAGACCGGCCACAAGCACGCTGGCCCAGAACACACTGGCCGCGAGGAGCCCGGCATCGGGCCGGAACCAGCGCCGCCGCACCCAGGAAGTCACATTCACAGTATCCGCGCCGGGGTGGGCACAGCAGGTGAGGAACTGCCCTCCGTGGGCCGGACCGGCCTCTAGCCGTCCATCAGCTTGGGCAGCGGACGCACCCAGTTCGTGTCGGGCCAGTGGGCCAGAAAGGCCAGCGCCTGCGGACTCAGGGGCGCGTCGAGTTCGATGCTCAGCAGGGCCTGACCGCCGCGCGTCTGGCGGGTACAGGTCAGGGCGGCGATGTTCACGCCGTCGGCGGCGATGGTGCTCGCAATACGGGCGATCATGCCCACCGCGTCGGTGTAGCGCAGCAGAATCGTGGGACTGGCCGCACTGAAGTTGGTGCCCAGGCCCTGCACGGCGGTGACCAGAATCACGCCGCCGCCGGTGCTGCTGCCCTGGACGGTCACCTGTTGTCCCTCGCCGTGCAGTTCGATGTGTGCCGTGTTGGGGTGAACGTCTCCCAGATCCACGGTCCGGAACTCGAAATCCAGCTCCGCTGCCTGCGCCTCCTCAAAGGCGCGCGGCAGGCGGGCGTCGTCGGGGGCGTACCCCAGCAACCCCGCCACCAGCGCGAGGTGGGTGCCGTGGCCCCGGCCCGTCTTGGCGAAGGAGGCATGCAGGCCGATGGTGGCGTGCCGGGGAGCCTCGCCCAGCAGGTGGTGGGCCACCAGACCCAGGCGGCACGCGCCCGCCGTGTGGCTGCTGCTGGGGCCGATCATGACCGGACCAATCATGTCGAGGAGGGACATGTTGGCAGTATAGGCAGGTCATGCCCACGAAAAAGGAAGGTGTCCGGCCCGCGCAGCGTGGACACACTCAGCCGAGTCAGGGAGATTGCCGCTCGCCGCTGACTTCCGAGAGGTTCTCCTGCAGCTCGGCGAGCTTTTCCTGACGGTCCACATCCGGTGCCAGACCATCGGCATTCACGTTTCCGGTCGCGCCCTGCATGCCCTCCTCGATCACTTCCTGCTGGTCGATGTCGCCGGTCTCGGGGTTGGGGTTGGTCATGGCTCCAGGGTGGCCGACCGCCGCCGGGGAAGGATGGGAAGACCCGGAAGCGGCCTTCATGCGGGCGGCCCGCAGCGCCCGCAGGCTCACGCCCGGCTGCTGCGCGGCCACGCGCGCCAGCGACCAGCGGACCCGGGGGGGCACCTGCACAAAGACCCGGAGCATACTGCGCGCCAGCGCGCCCACCCCGGTGTGCGGAGCCAGAAAGGCGTGCCACTCGGGAGCCGGCAGCCGGAAAAAGGCCGCGAAAAAGGCCGGCAGGCCGTCGCCCGGCAGCGCCAGCAGCGCGGCGAGGTCCAGCAGATGCACTTCGCGGGCGGCGCGGCGTTCGGGAGGCCACAGGGCCGCCCACCCTGCCGCGGCGGCGTCCTCACCGCGCCGCAGGGCCCGCGCCACCGCCTGTGCCACCCGCGGCGCATCTGCCAGCGCCCCGGCCACCTGAAACCCGCTGATCGGGTGGACCAATCCGGCCGCCGCCCCGAAGGCCAGCACCGGCCCTGGCTGGGGGGCGGGCGCGTTCATGGGAAAGACCACCCATTCGTCGGCCTCCAGCGCGTGTGGGGGCGTACCGTTCGCCGCCAGACGGGCGTACAGCCGGGCCCGCAGCGTTTCCTGGGTGGGGGCGGGACGGGCGATCAGGCTGGTCTCCTGCACGAAGTACCGGTCGCCTCCCAGGTGCATGGCGTACAGGAAGGTCGGCACGGCCCGCACCGCCTGACGTGGAAGGTGCGCGGCGCGGTAATCCATCCAGACCATGGCTCCCGGCGGACTGGGTGGGCGCTCAAAACGCGCCACGATGCCGTAGGCCGTCTGCAGCGCCGCGCCCCCGTCAAACCGGGTGGGCCGCAGAATGCCGCCGTGCCCCGCCGCGTCCACGACCACGCGGGCGCTCCAGGTCTCCCCCGCCGCACCCTGGACCTGCCACAGGTCACCGGCCCGCACCGTCGTCCGCACCGTTCCCTGGGTCCAGCACAGGCCGTCCCCCGCCCGCGCGAGCAGGGCGCCGAGCAGCCGGGCATTGTCCAGCAGCGCGTAGGGCCGCAGCAGCGGGGTGGGCTTCCCGGAGGTGTACACCCGCACGTCGGTCCAGACCTGGGCAGCGCAGGCCTGGGCCCACGCCGGCAGCTCGTCCCACCATGCCCCGTAGGTGGGCACAAAGGGGATCGGAGGGTGCGGCGCGACCAGCCGCACGCTCAGGCCGCGCACGCTCAATTCGGCGGCCAGCGCCAGCCCCGACGGACCGCCGCCGACCACCAGCACATCGGTGACGTGGTGGGTGCGCCGGGGTTCAGGAGCAGGCATCCCGCGCAGGCTAGCGTCCTGACCGTCCGGGCGAGTGTGGGCACGGCAACGGGCGGTCCCTGCGCTTTGCCCGGCCCCGCGGCTGGCCCCCACGAGCCTCAAGGCCACCTCAAGCCCGCGCGGCGGCCAACTGTGGCCTATGCGCCCGCCACAAACGCGCTGCGCGCTAGCCTGACGGCCATGCCTCTGCGCGCTTCTGTTCCCTCACCCACACGTGCTCCACGCACTCCAGCACTGACCCGCGCCGCCGGTCTGGGCCTGGCGAGCGTGGCCCTGGGAGTCACGCTCGCCGCGTGCTCGCCCCAGGCCGCCCTGAACACCCTGACCCCCACGCGCGGCCTGAACGTGACCCAGAATGTGCGCTACGGTCCGGACCCGCGCAATGTGCTGGACGTGTACGCTCCGCAGGACGTGACGGGCGCACCGGTGGTGCTGTTCATCCATGGCGGCTCGTGGCAGGGGGGCGACAAGGAGGGCCACAAGTTCGTGGGCGAATCTCTGGCCCGCGCGGGCTACGTGACCGGCGTGATGAACTACCGCCTGGCCCCGCAGAACCGCTACCCCAGCTACGTACAGGACGCCGCCGCCGCCCTGAAGGTGCTGCGCGAACGCGCCCGCAGCTACGGCGGCAGCCCCGACAACTTGTTTGTGACCGGCCACTCGGCGGGCGGCTTCAATGCCGTGGAGGTCGTGGACAATGCCCGCTGGCTGCGGGAAGCGGGCGTGCCCATCAGTGCGGTGCGCGGCGTGATCGGCGTGGCCGGTCCGTACAGCTACGATTTCCGCGACTTCCCGAGCGCCGTGGCCTTTCCGGCCGGTGCCACTCCCGATGAGGTCATGCCCGACCGCCACGTGCGTCCGGACGCGCCGCCCCATCTGCTGCTCGTCGCCGCCAACGACACGACCGTCGCGCCGGCCAACGCCGCCAACATGGAGGCGGCTCTGCAGCGGGCGGGCGTGCCCGTCAAGCGCACGGTCCTGCCAGGAGTCAACCACATCACCGTCATGGCGGCGGTGGCCCGGCCCCTGACCTTCCTGGGGTCCACCCGGCAGCAGATGACCTACTTCATCGAGGCGCACCGGCTGAAGTAGGGCCTGCCCGTCCCCGGGCCGCCTCACCCCCCACCACATCCGTGGCCTTAGCATGACGGCATGCTCCGCTCTGCCCTGCTGTGTGCCCTGGCGCTGACCCTCAGCGGTTGCCGCTACAACTTCGTGCCGCTGCTGCCCGCGCCCATCACGGTGCAGTTGCCGGTGCGGGTCACGCAGGCCGCGCTGTCCCGCACCGGCGACACCCTGACCGTGACGGCCACCGTGGACGGCCGGTTCGACCCCGGCTACCTCAGCGTCCACTGGTTCGAGGGCAGCCGCACCCTGGGCACCGACAGTGTGTATCTGGACGTGGCCCAGCGCACGGCGGCCTTTTCGCTGCCGGCCCCGGCCCCGGGTGCCTACCGCGCGGTGCTGTCTTTTGCCGGCGCGGTTCTGCGGCAGGTCGAGCTGTACGAGGTTCAGCCGTGAGCGACAACGACCCGGCCCCCGGACGGCTGCGCGGCGTGGTGGAGTGGACGGCGGGCGCCCGCGAACGCTGGATCTGGCGGGGCGGCGGCATGGAGCCGCTGCGGGTGGAATCCGTTCCCGCGCCGGTCAACTACGGTTGCCTGCCCGGCACCCTGAACCCGGCAGACGGCGCGGAAGTGGACGCGGTGTGGCTGGGGCCCCCGCAGGCGGTCGGCCACGTGGTCGAGGCCCCGCCGTTGGGACTGCTGCACCTGCGCGACGGCGACCACAAGGTCGTTTTTGCCGCTCCGAACGCCGAGCAGAACGACTCCGGCCGGCAGGCGCTGCTCGCGTGGTTTCCTGCCGAACGCGGCGCGCGGTGGCTGGACGCAGCGGCGGCCTGGGCATGGCTGGAGGACCTGACGCCGGGCCGGTGACGCCCTTCAGCGCACGGCCGGTTTCTGCCGCTCCTGCCGCAGATCGTCCTCGCGCCATTCCTGCGCGAGGGCGGCGGTCTTCCCGATGACCCAGGCCAGCGCGTCACTGCTGGGATACGACACGGCGCTGTGGTCCTCGCGGCCCGAGATGAAACGCTCGATGCCCCGGCGTGTGCCGTCGGGCCGCACGTTCGGCGTGACCTCGAACAGGTAATTGACCGGCCAGCCTCCGCCGACGCCCGGCAGCGCCGGCAGCCGCTTGCTCTGAACCTCCAGGGCGCGGGCCACGTTGGGCCACACCACGTCCTTGGCCTGCACGGTGCGTCCGGCCACCTGCACGGCCGCGCAGGCGTCCAGCGGCGAGGGTTCGGGACCAAGGGCGTCTCCCAGCGCCCGGATGCCCGCCCCAAAGTCCGACTTCCAGCCCAGACAGATGCCGTCCAGATCCACCTGCAGCGCAAACGGCACTTCCGGATGCACCTGGGTCAGGTGGTGCAGCCACGCCGAGCCCTGCGAGTGGCCGAGCAGCACCAGCCGGGGCGGATGCGGAGCCGTCATCCATCCGGCCCGCAGCCGCGCGAAATCGGTTCTCAGCGCTTCATACCCCCGCTGGGGCACGGCGATGTACGGGGATGAGAACAGCGCGGCGGCGTTGCTCGCGTACCCGGCGGCCTGCACGCGGTACCCCGAAGCCACGAACACGTCGGCCAGCCGGTCCACCGTGCCGCGCGCACTCAGGTAATCGTAGTTGTCACGCGGAGCCTGGCACGGCGGCGTGCAGCGCCCCGACACGCTCAGGATCACCACGTCGGGGGCGGAGCCGCTGAGGTTCAGGGCGGGGGTGCGGGCCGGAGCCAGCATGAGCACCGGCGTGCAGCCCACCAGCGCCAGCGCCAGGAAGGGGGCCAGCAACGAAGAGAGGAAACGGACCGACACCCCATCAGTCTAGGCGCGCCGGTCAGGGAAAGATTCGGTCGGGGGTTGCCATTGGAGCTTCAGGATCCCTCCTCCGGACCCCGGCGCCCGTTGCGGTGACGGTACAGCTTGGCCGGCCGCCCCGCGTGGCCGTAGTGGTGGTCCAGCGTGGCGGCGCCCTCCCGGACGAGGTGTTCCAGATACCGCCACGCCGTGACGCGGCTGAGGCCCACCCGCTCGCCCAGATCCTCGGCGCTGACGCTGCCCCCCGCTCCGCGCAGCGCTCCCTCCACCCGGTCCAGGGTGTGGGGGTCAATGCCGCGCGGCAGGGGTTCGCCGGCGCTGGCCGCCACGCCCAGCCGGCGGTCCAGGGCGGCCTGATCCATCCGTGGGGCCGCGTCTGTCGGCGGCGGGCCGCGCCGGGCGCGGTGCCGGGCAACGAGTTCGGCCAGCCGCGCCCCGGTAAACGGCTTGATCAGGTAATCGAAGGCCCCGTGGGCCAGCGCCAGCCGCACGCTGGGCTCATCGTCGGCGGCGGTGATCACGGCCACGTCGGTAAGCAGACCCGCCGCCCGCCAGTGGTGCAGCAGCCCCAGCCCGTTGCCGTCGGGCAGGTGCACGTCCAGCAGGATCAGGTCCGGGTCCAGTGCGCGGGCCAGCGCGTCCCCCTGGGCACAGGAGGCGGCGCTGCCCACCACATGCACGCCGGGGTCACGTTCCAGCAGGTCGCGGTTGATGCGGGCCACCCGCGGGTCATCCTCGACCAGCAGCACACGTACCGGCAGCGGAACGGCACTCACCCTTCCGCCTCGCTTGACCGGGAGGCCGGGGGCAGCGGCATGAGCGGCGCCGGGTGCGGGGTGGGCAGGCTGACCTCGAACACGGTGCGCCCCTCCCGCCGGCGGTGCCGGAGTTGCCCGCCCAGCGCCTGCACCCGCGCGAACACCCCGGCCAGTCCGTGGCCCCGGCCCTCGCCCTTGCTGCTCACGCCGCGCCCGTACAGCGTCCCGGCCAGGTCATCCGGAACGCCGGGGCCGCTGTCCTCGACCGACAGCTGCACTCCCTCGGGGTCTTCTCCGATCAGGACCGTGACGCGGCCAGGACGCCCGGCCAGGGCCTCGAAGGCGTTCTCGGTCAGGTTTCCCACCGCCGTGACCAGCGTGTCGGCGTGCCGTTCCCAGGTGGGCGAGAGGCTGCTGCCCTCGGCCACCCCGAACTCGATACCCAGTTCCTGCGCGCGCTCACGTTTGCCCGCGAGCAGGGCCACCAGGCGCGGCACCTGCACGTCGCGCAGCAGTTGCCGGAACTCGGCGTCCGAGCGGATCTCGGCGTTCAGCACCCGCAGGGCCTCCTCGGGACGGTCCAGCTGCAACAGGCCCGAGATGACGTGCAGGCGGTTCTGGTACTCGTGGGTCTGGGCACGCAGCACGTCCACAAACCCGCGCGCGTGGGTCAGTTCCTCGGCCAGGGCCAGCGCCTGCGCGCGGTCGCGGAAGCCCGCCACGAATCCTCCGCCACTGGGGCCGCTGCCGTCCAGCGGTTCCAGGTTCACGAGCACCGGGCCGCCGCGCAGGGTCAGTTCCAGGCTCTGCTGCCGCGCCCCCACGCCGCCGCGAGTCAGGTGCGCGAGTTCGGGCCAGACCTCGGCCAGCGGATACGGCACGGGCCGCTCTCCCAGGTCGGCGGCGGCGCGGTCGCTCACGAGCGTGACCTGCCCGGCGGGGTCCACCGCGATCACCCCCTCACGCAGCGCGGCGAGCACCGCGCGTTGCTGCCGGGCCAGGGCAGCAATCTCCTCGGGTTCCAGATTCAGGATCTCGGCGCGCAGCCGCCGGGCAGCCCACACCGCGCCCAGCGTGCCCAGCGCCAGCGCGAGCAGAAACCACGGCAGCAGCCCGACGAGCGCCTGCCCCACCAGGGACCACACCTGCGGCATCAGGTACCCGGTGCTCACCACGCCGACGACCTCGCCCGCCTGCCACACGGGCACCTTGCCGCGCACGCTGACGCCCAGGCTGCCGCGCGCCACGCTCACGATCTCGCGGCCCGCGAAGGGCTCCACGTTGTCCCCGCCCTCCATGGGCCGCCCCAGCCGCGCGGGCACCGGATGCGCCAGCCGGATGCCCGCGCGGTCTCCCACCACGATGAAGTCAGCTTCCGCCGCTCCGCGCAGCGCATTGATGCGGGCGTTCAGCGCCGGATTGGGCCGGCCCGACGCCGCGCCGCTCACCACCTCCGGCAAGCGGGCCACCAGCCGGCTGGTGGTCAGCGCCCGCTCGCCCAGCCGCGCGCGGGCCTCACCGTACAGCTGCCACGACTGCACCGCCACAAGCAGCGTCGTCATGGCACACAGCACCAGCAGGTGCCAGCGCACCAGTCGGCCCTGCAGACCCGCTCTGGGCCGGCCGGAACGAAAGCGGCGGAAAAGCCTCATAGGAACACCGCCCATTGTAGAACCGCTCCCGCCCCGGCCCGGCCCTTTGCGTGCATTGCGTTCACGGCTGTGCATTGCGCTCACGAAAACAGGCGTGCCAGACGCCTGAACAGGCTTGTTCGGCGGGGAGGCAGGGAGTAGGGTGAACCCCACACACAATCCACACCTGCGCCCCACGGCGCTCTCCCCGGAGGTTTCCACATGAATACCAAAAAATCCGTTCTGACCCTGTGCGCCCTGCTGCTCGCCGCCCCCGCCACCGTGGCCCAGACCACCGCAGCCCAGAACATCAACAACCTGCGCATCATGGCCCCGGCCAGCCCCGGCGGCGGCTGGGACCAGACCAGCCGCGCCATCCAGACCGTGCTGCAGGAACAGGGCATCGTCAAGCCGGTGCAGGTGTTCAACGTGCCCGGCGCGGGCGGCACCATCGGCCTGGCACAGCTGTACAACGCCAAGGGCGACGGCAGCCTGCTGATGACCATGGGTCTGGTGATGGTAGGCGCCATCCAGACCAACAGCTCCAAGGTGGACCTCAGCCGCGTGACCCCGATTGCCCGCCTGACCGGCGAGTACGAGGTCGTGGTGGTGCCCGCCGCCAGCCCCTACAAGTCGGTGGCCGATCTGGTCGCGGCGTGGAAGGCCGATCCCGGCAAGGTGGCCTTTGCCGGCGGCAGCGCGGGCGGCACCGACCACATGCTGGTGGGCCTGATGGCCAAGGCCGCGGGCATAGATCCCAGGAAGATCAACTACGTGCCCTTCAGCGGCGGCGGCGAGACCCTGGCGGCCCTGCTGGGCAACCAGGTGGCGGCGGGTGTGGCCGGCTACGGCGAGTTCGAGGCGCAGATCAAGGCGGGCAAACTGCGTGCCATCGGCATCAGCGCGCCCAAACCGCAGGCCGGTATTCCGGTCCCGACCCTCAAGTCCCAGGGGCTGAACATTGACCTCGCCAACTGGCGCGGCATCGTGGCCGCCCCCGGCATCAGCGCCTCCGAGAAGGCCGCGCTGGTCACCGCCATGGACAGGATGCACGCGAGCAAGCAGTGGAAGGACACCCTGGCAACCCGCAACTGGACCGACCTGTACCTCAGCGGCAGCAAGTTCGACGTGTACCTGAAGCTGGAAGCCGCCCGCACCAAGGAAGTGCTCAAGGACATCGGCCTGGTGAAGTAGGCCGCGCGGCGGCGTGGGGCGGAGCGGGGTTCAGTGACCCCTCCGCCCCACGTGCTATGCCGGGCGGGTCCGTTCGCCCCAGCGCTCCGTTCCCACCTGCCACTTTCCCCATTCCTCTTCCGGCTTCCACCCGCCCCCTTTCCCGTTCAAGGAGTTCGCATGACCCATCCCCCGCCCCCACCCACCCGCCGCGGCATCAGCGTGCCCGACCTGCTGGTCGCGCTGGCGCTGACCGCGCTGGGCCTCGCCCTGCTGCTCGGCACCCGGCAGATTCCCTTCGGCATCAACGCGGTGGTCGGTCCCCGCGTGTTCCCCGTGATCGTCAGCAGCGGTCTGACGGCGCTGGGCGTGCTGCTGACGGTCAGCGTGCTGCGCGGGGGCCGCGCCGAACCCGCCGCCGAGGAGGACACCGATCTGGAGGCCCCAGTCAACCTCGCCGCGCCGGGCATCATCCTGGGCGGTTTCGCGCTGGGCGCGGCGGTACTGACCACGGCGGGCTTCGTGGTCGGCACCGCCATCATGTACTTCAGCGTGGCGTGGGCCTTCGGTGAGCGGAGGGTCGGCCTGATGACCGGGGTGGCGCTGACGGTGGCCCTGGTGACCTACGTGGCCTTCACGCGCGGCCTGGGACTGAGCCTGCCGCCCGGTGTCCTGAAAGGCGTCCTGTAATGGAGGCCCTGACCTCCCTGCTGGCGGGTTTTGAAACCGCGCTGACCCCCATCAACCTGCTGTGGGCGCTGATCGGCGTCACGCTGGGCACGCTGGTGGGCGTGCTGCCCGGCATTGGCCCCGCGCTGACGGTGGCCCTGCTGCTTCCGGTGACGGCCAAGCTGCCCCCGGTGAGCGCTTTTATCATGTTCGCGGGCATCTACTACGGCGGGATGTTCGGGGGCAGCACCACCTCCATCCTGCTGAACACACCCGGCGAATCGGCGAGCATCATCACCGCGCTGGAAGGCAACAAGATGGCGCGCAAGGGCCGCGCCGCCGCCGCGCTGGCGACCGCCGCCATCGGCTCGTTCATCGCGGGCACCATCGGCACGCTGCTGCTGACCTTCGCCGCGCCCGCAATTGCCGAGATCGCCGTGCAGATCACGCCCAGCGCCAAGTTTGCGCTGATCATGCTCGCCTTCGTGACCATCAGCGCGACCTTCGGCGGCAGCCCACTGCGCGGGTTGCTGAGCCTGTTTCTGGGCCTGGGCATCGGTCTGGTCGGCACCGACCTGCAGAGCGGTCAGGCCCGCTTTGCGCTGGGCCGACCGGAACTGCTCGACGGCATCGACTTCATCACCGTGGTGATCGGCCTGTTCGCCATCGGCGAGACGCTGTATGTCGCCAGCCGCCTGCGTAAGGGCAAAAGCGACGTGATCAAGCTGGAAGGCGGCGCCACGATGTCAAAGCAGGACTGGCGCCGTAGCTGGGGGCCGTGGCTGCGCGGCACGGCGCTGGGTTTTCCCTTCGGCGCGATTCCGGCGGGCGGCGCGGAGATTCCAACCTTTCTGAGCTACACGCTGGAAAAGCGGCTCTCAAAGCACCCCGAGGAATTCGGCCAGGGCGCCATCGAGGGTGTCGCCGGGCCGGAAGCCGCCAACAACGCCAGCGCGGCGGGCGTGCTGGTGCCGCTGCTCACGCTGGGCCTGCCCACCAGCGCCACCGCCGCCATCCTGCTTGCGGCCTTCCAGCAGTACGGCCTGCAGCCAGGGCCGCTGCTGTTCCTGACCAACGGCGATCTGGTGTGGGGCCTGATCGCCTCGCTGTACATCGGCAACGTGATGCTGTTGGCCCTGAACCTGCCGCTGGCACCGGTGTGGGCCCGGCTGCTGCTGATTCCGCGCCCCTTTCTGTATGCCGGGATTCTGGTGTTCAGCACGGTGGGCGTGTATTCCTTGAACAACAGCGTCTTTGACCTGGGCCTGCTCGCGCTGTTCGGCGTTATCGGCTACGGCATGCGCCGCTTCGACTTTCCGGTCACGCCCGCGATCATCGGCGTGGTGCTGGGGCCCACCGCCGAGTCGCAGTTCCGCACGGCCCTGCAGCAGAGCAACGGCGACCCTTCCATCTTCGTGCGCCAGCCGCTGACCGCCTTCCTGATGCTGTGCGTGCTCGCCGCGCTCACCGTGCCGCAGATCCTGAAGTGGCGGGCGCGTCGGGCGGCGTAGCACTTTCTACCCCGACCGCAGAACGGCGACTCCTTGCAGAGTCGCCGTTCTTTATGCCCTTTACGCGCGGTGGTGAAGGGAAGCGCCGCTCAGTTGCGGCAGCGGACGTCCTCTCCGAAGTACTTGCTGCTGATCTTGGCGTACGAGCCGTTGTTCAGGGACTTGTCCAGCGCCGAGTTCAGCTCCTTGAGCAGGCTGCTGTTGCCCTTCTTGACGGCCATGGCAATGCGCTCGTTGAACAGCAGCGCGCCCGCCTTGACCTTGCCCTTCTGGGCCTTGACCAGATCCAGCCCCGTGAACTTGTCGCCCACCCAGGCGTCCACCCGGCCCGCCATCAGCGCGGCCTGGGCGTCGGTGTCCTTGGGGAAGGTCTTGACGTCGCCCACTCCGGACACCTTGCGCACATTTTCCAGGTAGGTGGTGCCCACCTGCACGGCCACCGACTTGCCCGCCAGGTCCGCGGCGGTCAGGGGGCCGCCGGGCTTGGCGACAATCGCGCCGCCGGTGCAGTAGTGCGGGTTGGAGAAATCCACGGCCTTGGCACGCTGCGGCGTGATGCCGTGGCTGGCAATCACGAAGTCGTAGCGGTTTTGCTGCAGACCGATCAGCAGGTTGTCGAAGGGCTGCGTGACCCACTGCACCTTGAGACCCAGTTCCTTGGCGAGGTTCTCGGCCAGCTCGACCTCAAAGCCGGTCAGCTTCTTGCCTTCCAGAATATTGAAGGGAGGAAATGCTCCCTCGGTGGCGATCTTGATGGTGCCGCTCTGCTTGATCTCATCCCAGGTGCGGGCCTGGGCGGTGGTGGCGAGGAGGGTCAGGGCGGCAATGGTCAGAACCGTTTTTTTCATGTGTTCTCCTGTGGTCTGGATGCCAGCAATAATGGCGGTCCAGGATGGATTCCGGTCTTGAACACCGGGGGTGACTGTTGGCCGGTATTGTAGCGCCCACCCCATGAGGGAACATCGTGACCCTCTTTGCCGGGTCCCCGCCTGCCGCATGCGGATCGGCAGGCCAGAGACATCAGCAGGTCAGACACGAACAAACCGGGCCCTGATGGAGGCCCGGTTTGTTCGTGGTTTGTTCGTTCGGAACTGAACTGTTTCGCTGTGAAGCTCAGTCGGCCCCGACGACCTGCTGGGTGGGGTACTCGTAGCCCAGGTCGGGCGTGTCGGCCTGTCCACGCTTGCCCCCGGGCGTGCCACGGTCGATGGCGGCCTCGGTGGCCGTATCAAAGGCGTGCAGGCGGGTCTGGTCGACAACCAGCTCAATGGTGTCGCCGGGCTGCACTATGGCCTGACCTTCCACCTTGGCGGTAATGTCCTGACCGGCAACCTCGATGATCAGGTCGGTCTGGGCGCCCAGCGGCTCGACCACCACCACCGTGCCGCGCAGAACGTTGCCGCCCGTGGGAATGTCGGTCATGCCGATCACGCCGATGTGCTCGGGGCGGATGCCCATGGCGACTTCCTTGCCCTCGTAGCCCTTGAGGCTCTGGGCCAGGCGGCCCATGGCCGAGACGCGGTTCTCGCCCACCACAAATTCGCCGTTCTGCACGCGGGCATTCAGGAAGTTCATGCTCGGGCTGCCGATGAACCCGGCCACGAACTTGTTCTGGGGGAAGTCGTAGAGGTTCATGGGCGTGTCCACCTGCATAATCAGGCCGTCGCGCATCACCACGATGCGGTTGCCCAGCGTCATGGCCTCGACCTGGTCGTGGGTCACGTAGACGATGGTGGCCCCCAGGCGGCGGTGCAGCTGGTTGATCTGCGAGCGCATCTCGACGCGCAGCTTGGCGTCCAGGTTCGAGAGCGGCTCGTCCATCAGGAAGACCTTCGGCTCGCGCACGATGGCGCGTCCCATCGCCACACGCTGGCGCTGACCGCCGGAGAGTTCCTTGGGCTTGCGGCCCAGCAGGTGCTCGATCTGCAGGATCTTGGCCGCGTCACGAACGCGGCGCTCGATCTCTTCCTTGGGCGTCTTGCGGAGTTTCAGGCCGAAGGCCATGTTCTCGTAGACGTTCATGTGCGGATACAGCGCGTAGTTCTGGAAAACCATCGCGATGTCGCGGTCCTTGGGGGGCACGTCGTTCACCACGCGGTCCCCGATCTTCAGGATGCCGTCACTGATGTCTTCCAGACCCGCGATCATGCGCAGGGTGGTGGACTTGCCGCAGCCGGACGGCCCGACGAAGACCATGAATTCACGGTCTTCGATGTGCAGGTTGAAGTCCTTGACCGCGTGATGCTTCGTGCCGTACATCTTGTCGATGTGCTCCAGAATGACTTCTGCCATGAGTACGCCTACCTTTCGCCCCTGCTCTTGCCCGCGAAAGTCGCTTTCCTGCGTGAAGCCGTGCAGAGAAAACAGGTTCGGGCAACCGGGGTACGAGAACGAGAAACCCGGGGTTTACACTGACGCCACGCTGACCCCAGCAGTGTAACACGCCGGTTATCTGAATCAGGGTGGGGTCATTTTCAGTGTCTGCCGGCGCGCCCTGCCGTGTCCTCAGTACGAGTGGCCGCTGCGCGTGACCATCAGCCGCAACTCGTGCGGGCTGGTCGCGGCCTCCAGCGCCGCCTCCATGGTGATCAGGTGGTGCTGGTAGAGCTGCGCGAGGTGCTGGTCAAAGGTGTGCATCCCGCGGATGTTGTCCTCCACCAGGGCGTCCTTGATCAGCGGGGTCTTGTCCTCGTCCTTGATGTATTCCTGCACCAGCGGCGTGTTCAGCAGGACTTCCAGGCCCAGCACCCGCCCCACGCCGTCGGCTCGGCGCAGCAGGCGCTGACTGACGATGCCGACCAGGCTCTCGGCAAGCTGCAGGCGCACCTGGGGCCGCTCGTAGGGCGCAAAGAAGTCGATGATGCGGTTGACGCTGCGCACGGCGTCCTGGGTGTGCAGCGTGCTCAGGACCAAGTGGCCGGTCTGCGCCGCCGAGAGGGCCGCCTCCACCGTTTCCTTGTCGCGCATCTCGCCGATCATGATCACGTCGGGGTCCTGACGCATGGCGTACTTCAGGGCCGTGCGGAAGTCGCGGGTGTCGCTGCCGATCTCACGCTGCACGACAATGCTCTTCTTGTTGCGGTGCAGGATCTCGATGGGATCTTCCACCGTGATGACGTTGTGGGCGTACGTGCGGTTGATGTGGTCGAGGATGCTTGCCAGGGTCGTGGTCTTGCCCGACCCGGTGGGACCGGTCACCAGGATCAAGCCGCGTGGAGCGTCGGCCAGCCGGGTCATCACCTCGGCCGGCAGGCCCAGCGAATCGAAGCCGGGAATGGCGTCGGTCACGATGCGCATGACCACGCCCACCGCGCCGCGCTGACGGAAGATGTTGCAGCGGAAGCGGCCCAGCCCCGAGACGCTGTAGGCGAGGTCCAGCTCGTTGCGGTACGTGAAGTCGTCCCACTGGTCGGGGGTCATGAGCGCCTGGGCGAGCAGGGCCGTGTCCGGGGGCATCAGCAGCTGGGTACCGAAGGGAACGAGCTGCCCGTCGATGCGGCCCATCGGGGGACTGCCCGCCTGAAGGTGCACGTCGGAGACGCGGCGACCGATCATCTCGCGCAGCAGCTCGTCGAGGGTCATGCGCCGGGGTGACCGTGGGCCGGGTCAAGCGGCATGTTGTCAATCAGCCGGACGCCGAACATGCGGGCGGCGATGAGCACTCGGTTCATGACATCATTGTCCATAACCGCTCTTTCCTGCATGTCACGGCCCACCACGCTGAGGTAGTCCAGCGTCACCTCCGGTTCGGTCTGCAGCACCTCCAGCCCGGCCTGACGCAGCCTGTCGGCGCTGCGCTCGCCGGCCGCGTAGCGGACCTGCACGGCCCGCAGCGCCCGCGACAGCACGCTGGCCCGCTCCAGCTGTTCGCTCCGCAGGTAGCTGTTGCGGCTGCTCAGGGCCAGCCCCGAGGGCGCGCGCACGGTGGGCAGGCCCACCACATCCACCGCCACGTTCAGGTCGCGCACCATCTGCCGCAGCACGGCGAGCTGCTGCCAGTCCTTCTCACCGAAGAAGGCCACGTCCGGCCGCACCAGATTCAGCAGCTTGAGCACCACCGTCGCCACGCCGGTGAAGTGGCCGGGCCGCGACGCTCCGTCCAGGCCCTCGCTGACGCCCGATACGACCACGCGGGTATCAAAGCCCGCCGGATACATGGTGCCCGCGTCCGGCGTGAACAGCACGTCCGCCCCCGCGCCGCCCGCCACCCCCAGGTCGCGTTCCAGGTCGCGGGGATAACTCGCGAGGTCCTCGGCGGGCCCGAACTGCAGGGGGTTGACGAACACGCTGACCACCAGCACGTCGCAGACCTCGCGCGCCCGACGCATCAGGGCCGCGTGCCCCTCGTGCAGGTAGCCCATGGTGGGCACCAGCCCCACGCGCCCGCGCCCGGCCAGCACGGCGCGCAGTTCCCCGGGGCCGGTCACGACCAGGGGTCGGCCTGCGGCCCGGTCCTCCCCGGTCCGTTCCACCACCACGCCCTCGGTGCCCGCCTTAATCTCGGCCACCGTCCAGCCCCAGCATGCCGACGAGTGCGTCGAGCAGCCACGAGATCACGGCCAGGATCAGCGCGCCCACGATGGCGGCCCCGAAGCCCGCCACGTTCAGCGCCGTGACCGCCGCCACCAGATACAGCACCACGCCGTTGACCACCAGCGTGAACAGCCCCAGCGTGAGCACGTTGATGGGCAGCGAGAGCAGCAGCAGCACCGGGCGGATCAGCGCATTGACGATGCCCATGACCAGCGCCGCGATCAGCACCGCGCCCACGCCCGCGCCCGGCCCGAAGGCCACGCCTGCGTAGACGCGGGTGAGCAGGTACAACGCCAGGGCGTTCACGAGCAGCCGAAGAATGAATCCCATACGGGGAGAATAGAGGGTCGGGCGCCCGGTGTGCGGCTCCGTTACATTCCAAAGCGGGCGTAGATGTCGTCCACGTGCCGCAGGTACCAGTCCAGATCAAAGGCGGCGTCCAGTTCCCCGGAGCTCAGCGGGCTGTCGGGGTCGGCGGCGAGCAGGTCCCGCAGTCCCTCGCCGGTCTCCCAGCTCCTGAGGGCGTGGCGCTGCACGAGATCATAGGCAGCCTCACGGCTCAGGCCCTTCTCGTCAATCAGGGCGTGCAGCACGCGCTGGCTGAACACCAGCCCGCCCAGATCGTTCAGGTTTTTCAGCATGCGCTCCGGAAACACCACCAGATCGCGCAGCACGCCGGTCAGGCGGCGCGTGGCGTAGCTCGCCGCACTGGTGGCGTCGGGCAGGATGACGCGCTCGGCGCTGGAATGGCTGATGTCGCGCTCGTGCCACAGGGTCACGTTTTCCAGTCCGGTGGTCAGGAAGCCGCGCAGCAGCCGGGCAAAGCCGGTGACATTCTCGGTCAGGATCGGGTTTTTCTTGTGGGGCATGGAGGATGATCCGGTCTGGCCCTTGCCGAACGGTTCCATCGCCTCGCGGACCTCGCTGCGCTGCAGGTGGCGCACCTCCACCGAGGCGCGTTCCAGCGTGGTGCCCAGAATTGCCAGGGCCGACAGGATCTCGGCGTGCCGGTCGCGGGCCAGGGTCTGGTTGGTGACCGGCGCCGCCGACCAGCCCCAAGAGCGCGCCACCTCCTCTTCCACCCGCGGCGAGACGTGCGCGTAGGTGCCCACCGACCCGGAGAGCATCACCACCTGCACGCGCCGCCGGGCCGCCGTGAGGCGTTCCAGATCGCGGTCCAGGGTGGCCATCCAGTTCAGGAACTTCAGGCCAAAGGTCATCGGCTCGGCGTGGATGCCGTGGGTGCGGCCCACCGTGGGCGTGTGGCGGTAGGCCAGCGCCTGGGTGCGGCAGACCTCGCGCAGCGCCTGCACGTCGGTCAGAATCAGCTCCAGCGCCTCGTCGAGCAGCAGGTTCTGGGCGGTGTCCACCACGTCGGTGCTGGTCAGGCCGTGGTGGATGAAGCGCGCCTCCTCGCCGTAGCGCTCGGTCAAGGCGCGGGTAAAGGCCACGATGTCATGACGCGTCACCGCCTCGATCTCGGCGACCCGCACGGCGAAGGCGTCGTCCAGGGGATCGGCCTGCGCCTTGCGGCTCAGGGCCTCGAAGGCTTCCCGGGGCACCTCGCCGTGCTCGGCCTGGGCCGCCATGGCGGCGAGCTCCACCCGCAGCCACGCGCGGTACTTGCTCGCCTCGCTCCACAGCGATTTCATTTCCGGGGTCAGGTAACGGTCGATCATGGATTACAAGCTACCCCGGACCCGGCGCTTCAGGACACCGGCCTCACGGCCTGGCACCGAGCAGCCGCAAAAAGGCCCCGACGACCTGGGGATCGAAGTGGGTGCCCGCACCGGCCCGCAGGTGGGCGGTCGCCGCCTCGCGGGGCCAGGCCTTGCGGTATGGCCGGTCGCTGGTCAGGGCGTCATACACGTCCACCACGGCGAAGGCCCGGGCCGCCAGCGGAATGGCCTCGCCCCGCAGGCCCAGGGGATAGCCGCTGCCGTCCCACTTTTCATGGTGATACTGCGGAATGGTCAGTGCCGGGCGCAGGAACCGGATGGGCGAGAGCAGCGCCACGGCGTAACTGGCATGCTCCTTCATGCGGAGCCATTCCTCATCGTTCAGCCTGCCGGGCTTGGAGAGAATGGCGTCGGGGATGCCCATCTTGCCGATGTCGTGCAGCAGCGCGCCGCGGCGCACATCCACCAGCTCCTCGGTCGAGAACCCCAGCATCCGGCACAGTTCCACGGTGGTCTCGGTCACCCGGCGCGAATGCCCCTCGGTTTCCCGGTCGCGCAGGTCCAGCGCCCGCGCCCATCCCTCGATGGTCTCATCGTAGGCCAGACGCAACTCCAGGTTGCTGTGCTCCAGCTCGCTCAGCAGCTCGGCATTGTCCACCGCGATGGCCGCCTGATTGGTCAGTACCTCGAACACCTCCAGCCAGGCGGACGACGGTTCAAACGGCTGCCGGTGAAGCACTTCAATCACGCCCAGAACCTTGCCCTTGGCGATGACCGGGACCGCGTAGTACGCCACCAGCCGCTCCCCCTCCAGCATGGCCCGCCAGGCCGGCGACACGTCGGTGGTCTGGAGATCGGCGGCCAGCAGCGGCTGCCGGTTCAGGGCCACCTGGCCCGCCAGCCCATCACCGAGGCGCAGGGTCAGGTCCTGCAGCGCAGTGCTCAGTCCACGCGCCGCGCCGCACCGCAGAGTCAGGGTGTGCTGGTCCAGCAGCAAAATGGTGGCGGCGTCCACCTCCAGCTGCTGCCGGATGTTCTCGAGAATCATGCCCAGCGTCACGTTCAGGTCGGCACTGGTCGCAATCGACTGGTCAATTTCACGCAGACCGGTGACATGGCGCAGCTGCCGCTCCAGGTCCTCGTTGAGTTTCCGGACCTTCGCCTCGGCGGCCTGGATCAGGGAGATGTCCCGGGTGATCTTGGAGACACCAATCACATGACCCTCGGCATCCAGCACCCCCGAAACAGTCGACATCACGGGAATCCGCTGGCCCTGCCTGTCCAGCCGGACCGATTCGTAGGGCAAGACCAGTTCTCCCTGCGCGACCCTGCGGAACACTTCCCGTTCCGCGTCCTGCACCTCCGGGGGAACAATGAGCATCATCGTCTGGCCGATGGCCTCTGCAGCGCTGTATCCGTACAGGCGCCGTGCTCCGGGATTCCATGAGCGGATGGTGTCGTCCAGGGACACCCCGACCACAGCATTCTGGCTGGCCTGCACAATGGCGGCCAGAAACGCCTGATCGGCCTCGGCCGCCCGGCGCCGGGTCACGTCGCGGGCCACGCAATAGAGCAACGGGTCATCAGGAACTGCCGCGACATTCCATTCGATCCACACCACGCCGCCGTCTTTGTGGATACACCGGTTTCTGAAGCTGGTTGAGCCTTGCTTCTCCCGGATGACGGCCACTTCCCGGTGGGTGATCTCGCGGTCTTCTGGATGCAGGAGTTCTTCATAGGACCGGCCGGACAATTCCTCAGGCGTGTAGCCGAGAATGTGCACGCACGCGGCGCTCACGCTGATCACCCAGCCGCCGGGCGCAACAGTCGTGATCATGTCCAGGGACAGGTCCAGAATGCGCTGCAGTTCGGTGGCGCTGCGGCGATGGCGCTCCTCACTTTCGAGCAGGCGCTGCCGGGCATTTTTCTCCTCGTTCACGTTGCGCACGAACCCGATCACGCAGCGCTCCCCCGCCACTTCTATCGGGATCAGGGAAAGCATCCCCCAGAACGGTTCACCGTGCCTGTCGAGAAACAGCACCTCGCGGCTTCCAGGAGCCAGTTCACCGTCCAGCATCTGCCACGTCACTTCACGGTCAGCTTGATCGGCCCAGAAACCCAGTTCCTGTGAAGTGTGGCCGAGAATCTCCTGGCGGCTGTACCCGCTTTGCCGCAGGAATTCCGCGTTGACTTCCAGAAAACACTTGTCCTTGCGCCGGGTGATAAAGATGGCGACGGGGCTGGCCTGAAAGACCTTGGAGAAACGCTCCTCGCTCGCCTGCAGGGCCGCGAGGTTGCGGTGGCTTTCCGTGATGTCCCGAGCAAACAGGGAGATTCCGTCCTCGCTGGGATAGACGGTGACGTCCACCCATTTCTCAAAATGAGGCAGATGGCTGACCGTGTTTTGCAGATCTCCCGTTGCTTTGGCCCGCTCCACGGCCAGACCCAGCGGATTGTCCCGGATCTCGGGAAACATGATCAGCAGATTGCGGCCCAGAAAATCCTCTGGACGCCGTTGTGCGAGACCGGCCGCCGCCTCATTGATGTACGTGACATTCCAGTCCCGGTCAAAGGACACAAAACCGTCGGTGACCCGCGTAAGTGTTGCGGTGAGTTGCTGGCGTGCGTGATGCTCGCCCCGTAGGGCCTTTTCGCGGGCGGTCACGTCGTTCTGGAAGCCCAGGTAATGCGTCAGGGTACCCGCCGCATCGAACACCGGGCTGAGGGTCAGCTCGTTGTAGAACAGCGTGCCGTCCTTGCGGTAGTTGCGCAGGATCGTGGTGGTCGCCTCTCCCTGGGCGAGGGCCTGCCAGATGTCCTGCCTAGCCTCCTGATCGCGGTCCTCGCCCTGAAGAAAGCGGCAGTTTCTGCCCAGCAACTCGGCGGCCGGGTAGCCGGTGAGCCGCTCGAAGGCGGGGTTGACATACAGGATGGGATAATCATCCTGGCGGGCATCGGCGACCACAACCCCCACCACACAGGCCTCCAGCGCATGACCTGGAAGTTGAAGATCAGAGAGTGGTCCACCCGGCTTATTGATGATCGGCTCCTTCACGGTATCGGGCGATGATGCGCCGCACCATCAAATCTAAGAGCATGGCCAAGCACCCCCATCTTACGGCCAGGGAACAGCAGGCAACTGAAGATGTGGGGGAGCGGTCTACCCCGCGCCGCCACAGGAGCCGTTCACCTTGAGCCCCGCCACGTTGAAGAGGTCTGGTCCCCTGCCGGCCAGCCGTCTCCCGGGGGTCACCCATACCGCTGCGCCGGCGCGGCCCCCGCCCAGCGGCAGCGCCAGGAACAGAAATGAAAAGATCCCGCGCTTGGCGGGATTTTCTCTTTTGTGGTGCGGATGCCCAGACTTGAACTGGGGACCTCACGCTTATCAGGCGTGCGCTCTAACCAGCTGAGCTACACCCGCGCACCGTACTGCACTGTCCTTGCGTCTGCCGGGCTTCCGGTCAGGCGGGAGTCAATCTAGCAGGGGGCGGCGGGAGTGTCAACGTGCGGGCCAGATCACCGGGGCACCGGACGGGGTAATGCTGGCGTGCAGGTCCAGGGCGTACCGGTCGGTCATGCCCGAGACATAGTCGCAGACCACACGCGGCAGGTCCGAATGGGCGGCGCGGCGCTGGAACTGCGGAGGCAACATGCTGGGGCGGTCCAGAAAAGCCCCGAACAGGGTGACGAGCACCCGGGTGGCCGCCTCCACCTGCATTTCCACGCGCCAGTGGCGGTACAGCTGGCCGCGCAGGAAGGTGCCCATCTCGCCCAGCTGTTCACGCAGGGACGGGCTGTAGGTGATCAGCTTGTCTGACCAGGCCTGAGCCTCAGCCGCGCTGTTTACCCCGCTGGCGGTGATCTGCGCGTCGCTCGCGGCCGTAAGGTCGGCAATCAGCCAGCCCAGCAGTTCGCGGTGCAGGGTGCGCCGCTGCTGCTCGTTCAGCTCGGTATCCTCCACGCCCGCACGCCGGGTCAGCTCCTGCC
Organism: Deinococcus aerophilus; assembly: GCF_014647075.1. NCBI lineage: Bacteria > Thermotogati > Deinococcota > Deinococci > Deinococcales > Deinococcaceae > Deinococcus > Deinococcus aerophilus. The sequence goes on from NZ_BMOM01000003.1 coordinate 177,176, forward strand.
ACAGCGGCACCCCGCGCAGCTGTCCGGGCGTGATCAGGCCGCTGCGCAGGCCGTCGTCCAGGTCGTGGGCGGTGTAGGCCAGGGCGTCGGCGGCGTCCACGAGCTGCGCTTCCAGACTGGGCCGCCCCAGCCCGGTGCGCTCATGCTTGTTCAGGCCATCCAGGGTATCAAGCGTGAGGTTCAGGCCCGGGTAGTCGGGGCGGGGATTTTCCAGCGCGGTCACGATGCGCCGGGCCTGGGCATTGTGGTTGAAGCCGCCGTGCCCGGCCATCAGGTCGTTCAGCACCCGCTCGCCCGCGTGACCGAAGGGAGGGTGGCCCAGATCGTGCGCCAGGGCCACCGTCTCGGCCAGGGTCTCGTTCAGGCCCAGACTCAGCGCCACCGAGCGGGCCACCTGCTGCACCTCCAGCGTGTGGGTCAGGCGGGTGCGGTAGTGGTCGCCGCTCGCGTTCAGGAACACCTGGGTCTTGGCTTCCAGACGGCGAAAGGGCGTGGTGTGCAGCACCCGGTCGCGGTCCTTCTGGAACGCGGTGCGCGTCGCGCTCTCGGCCTCGGGGTGTTCACGCCGCCGGTCACGGCTGGGGGTCGCGTACGGCGCGAGGAACTGCGCCTCACGGGCTTCCAGATCGGCACGGGTGAGCATGCGGTCAGTCTGGCAGACGGCCGCGCCGATGACCCCATCTGCGGCGTCCCGCCTGCTCCGCCGACCCAGTCCGGGGCACCGGAACATCCGTCCTCCCGCGCCGCTGCTCTAGATTGCCGTCATGAGCGGCGACACGCGGACCATCTACGACGGCCACATCCTGAAACTGGAACTGCTGGAGGGCAAATGGGAGGCCGTGCGCCACGCCGACGCGGTGGCGATTCTGGCCCTGAACGAGGCGGGCGAGATGCTGCTCGTGCGCCAGAACCGCCCGGTCATCGCCGCCCACACCCTGGAGGCCCCGGCGGGCCTGATTGACAGCGGAGAGACCCCCGAGGCCGCCGCCCGGCGCGAACTGCAGGAGGAGGCTGGCCTGGACGGCGACATGACGCTGCTGACCCGCTTCTACTCCAGCCCCGGCTTCTGCGACGAGCAGCTGTACGTGTTTCAGGCCACCGGACTGCGCGAGAGCAAGCTGCCCCACGACGACGACGAGGACATTGAGGTGGTCTGGATGGCACCCCAGGCGGTGCTGGATGGCCTGCGGGACGGGCGCATCACCGGCAGCGCCTCCACCGTATCGGCAGCGCTGTACGGCGTTCAGGGACTGGGAGCGCGGGGCCAGTGAAGACCTACGTCTCACCCGCCCAGCGCCCCGACACCGAGACGGTGGTGGCGGTGGGCTCGTTTGACGGCGTGCATCTGGGCCATCAGGCGTTGGTCGCGCAGCTCAAGGCAAAAGCGCGCCAGCACCGGGTGCCCTGCGTGGTCTACACCTTCGATCCGCCCACGCGGGTGCTGACCCAGGGAGTGGAGTTCCTGTCCACCCTGCCCGAGAAACTGGAGTTGCTGGCCCGTTACGGCGTGGATGAAACCATCGCCATGTCCTTCACGCCCGACTTCGCCGCGCGGCCCAAGGAGGCGTTCCTGGGCGACCTGCGGACCCTGCGTCCGCGCACCCTGGTGGTGGGAGAGGACTTTCACTTCGGACGTGGACGGGCGGGCGGAGTGGCGGACCTGAAAACGGTGGCCGACGAGGTGGTGGCCCTGCCCATGCACCAGCTGGGCGGCGAGGACATCAAGAGCACCCGCATTCGTGAGTTGCTGCAGGTGGGCGACGTGGACGGCGCGGGCCGGCTGCTTGGCCGCCACTACGACGCGCAGGGAGTGGTGACCCACGGTGACCGGCTGGGACGGACCATCGGCTGGCCCACCGCCAACATCAGCGTTCCCGACGGCAAGGCGCTGCCCCTGGGCGTGTTCGCGGTGGTGGTCGTGGGAGACCGCGGAGAACGCTGGCACGGCATGGCCAATGTGGGCTTCCGGCCCACCGTGGCGGGCAAAACCCGCCGCTTCGAGGTTCACCTGTTCGACTTCGAGGGCAACCTGTACGGCCAGGAACTGCAGGTCAAGTTCTTCACCCACCTGCGCGGCGAGCAGAAGTTCGGCGGGCTGGACGAACTCAGGGCGCAGCTGGCGCGCGACGCCGAGGCCGCGCGGGCCGTGCTCAGGGACGTGCGCTGAAGTTGGTCACGCGCCACTCGCCGGAGCCGTCGGCCATGGGGCTGACCTGCGATCCGCTGTAGAAGGTGGTGGGGTGGCCGTCCACTGCGTCGAAGCCCAGGCGCAGCGTGGCGCAGGGCTGAGAACGCTGGTAGGTCAGGGCGCGCGCGGCTTCCAGGAACAGCGCCTCGACCGGGCCGGCGTTGAGCGGCGAGGGGGCAGCGGGGTGCTGTCCATCCACCGCCTGGATGCCCTGCACCCGTCCCCCGACCACCGTCACGGTCACGTCGGGCAGCCGCAGCGGCGCGGCAATGCGGGCAAAGTCGTAGCGGTAATTTCGGACCCTGGCCGCCTTCCAGCGGGTCCGGGCGGCGTTCAGGTCGGCCTGCAGGCGGGAAAAATCCGGCCGGACATACCCGGCGGCGCAGCGGGCCGGCTGCCCCAGACCCACCGGCACCGCGCGCTCTCCCCCACCCGCTCCGGCGACAGAACACAGGGCGAACAACATACCGGGCAGCAGACGGTTCATGTTTCCCAGCATAGGGACGAGTGTGATGGTCCGCTGACGCCCGCCTGAAGACCGGGTTTACCCTGGCGGCATGACCACCCCGCTTCCGTCCCCTTCCGAGGCCGCCACGCTGCAACTGGGATACTCGTTCTGTCCCAACGACACCTTCATCTTCCACGCGCTGCACGCCGGACTGGTGCGCGGCCCCCTGCCCGTGCAGGAAGTTCTGGAGGACGTGCAGACCCTCAACGACTGGGCTGTGGAGGGGCGGCTGCCCATGACCAAGATCAGCTACCGGGCCTACTTTGAGGTGATGGACCGCTACGTGGCCCTGCGGGCCGGCGGGGCACTCGGGCGGGGCGTGGGACCCCTGATCGTGACGCGCGGCGACGTGCAGGACCTCAACGGCAGGCGGGTGGCCTCGCCCGGGGCGCTTACCACCGCCGAGCTGCTGCTGCGGCTGGTGTACCCCGAAGTCGAGGTGGTGCGCATGCGCTATGACGCCGTCATGCCTGCCGTGGAACGCGGCGAGGTGGATGCCGGGCTGATCATCCACGAATCGCGCTTTACCTACCCGCAGCACGGCCTGACCCGGCTGCTGGATCTGGGCGCGTGGTGGGAACAGGACACCGGGCTGCCCCTGCCGCTGGGCGCGATCCTGGTCCGCCGCGACCTCGCCCCGCAGCTGCAGTGGGCGCTGAACGACGCCGTGCGTGCCAGCCTGGAGTATGCCCACGCCCACCCCGAGGCCGCCACCGCCTACATCCGCGAACACGCCCTGGAGATGTCCGACGAGGTGATGCGCGCCCACATCGACCTGTACGTGAATGACTTCAGCCTGGATGTGGGCGGGGAAGGCACGCGGGCCGTGCAGGAACTGCACCGCCGGGCCGTGGCGGTGGGGGCGGCGCCGGCCAGTGCCCTTCCGCTGTTCGTGGAGCGGCCCTGAACCGGGCGGGCCGGAACCTCGCCGGCGCCGCGGCCCCGGCATTGTAAGAACTTGTTGAAAGTTGCTGCCCTAGGGTGGGCGCGTGACGACTCAAGGCGCGCCCGCCCTGCCGGCCATCGAGGTGCGCGGGCTTACCAAATTTTACGGCCAGCACCGCGTGCTGGAAGACATCGACCTGCAGGTCCGGCCCGGTGAGGTCTACGCCCTGACCGGCCCCAACGGCACCGGCAAGACCACCCTGATCCGCACCATCACGGGGCTGGCCTTTCCCAACGCCGGGCAGGTGCGGCTGATGGGCTGCGATGTCCACAGCGACGGCGCCCGCGCCCGCGCCCATCTGGGGGCGGTGGTGGAGGCCCCGGCCAAGTTCTACCCGCAGTTCACCGGTACCCAGAACCTGCAGATTCACGCCAACCTCGCGGCCATGGCTCCGGGGTCGAAGAAGGTGGGCCGCGACCGCCTGCGCGAGGTTCTCGCACTGCTGGAACTGACCCGCATGGGAGACCGCAAGGTGCAGGAGTATTCCCTGGGCCAGCGCCAGCGCCTGGGCGTGGCGAGCGCCATCCTGACCGAGCCGAAGGTGCTGATTCTGGACGAACCCACCAGCGGTCTCGATCCACTGGGCATCGGCCTGATCCACCGCATTGTGACCAGCCTGGCGACGGGCGGCTGCGCGGTGATCCTGAGCACCCACCACCTGCGCGAGATCGCCACCTATGCCCACACGGTGGGCATCCTGACCGGCGGGCGGTTGGTGGACACCGTGGACCTGCGCGCCCGGCAGGCCGCCTACCGTTTCCGGGTGGATGATCCGCTGGGCGCGGCCCAGGCCCTGGAGGGATTGCCGTTTGTCCGCAAGGTCAGCACCCGCACGCCCTACGCCATCGCCCACCTGGGCGGCGAGTCGCGCGTGCCCGACGCCCTGGCCCACCTGAGCGCCGGGGGCATCCGCGTGTTCGAGGCCAGCCCCGACCACTTCGACCTGTACGAGTACTACCGCGAACGCGTGGAGCACGCCTGATGAACACCCCCTCCTGCCGCCCGTCCTGCCCTGCCCCGGAGCGCCCCCGATGCTGACCCTGCTGCTGCTGGAGTTCCGCAAGATGCTGGGGTCGCGCAGCGCCAAACTGGCCCTGATCGTCACCTTCCTGCTGCCGCTGGTCTGGGCCTTTGCCCCGCGCCTGAACGCCCTGATTCCGGTGGGCCTGGTGAGCGGCTGGCAGCTGCCCGCCGTCAGCATCGGCGTGACCCTGCCGTACCTGCTGCCCCTGTTCATCGCGGTCACGGTGGCCGAGATGATCGGCGCGGAGACGGCCCAGGGCACCCTCGCGCCGCTGCTGCTGCGGCCGGTGGACCGCGTGCGGGTGATTGCGAGCAAGCTGATCGCCGCCCTGGCCTTTCCCTTCCTGCTGCTGTTCACGACGGTGACCGGCTCGCTGCTCGCGGGCATCGCGCTGGGCTTCGGAACGTTTACCGGCGGCACCGGACTGGGACCGGGCCTGTTCGTGGGGGTGGGCGAACTCGGCGGCGCCGCCGCCTTTGCCCAGGTGCTGCGCGGCGCCGTGCTCGCCGCCGTGGTGCTGATGCCGGTGGCGGCCCTGTCGCTGCTGTTCGGCGTGCTGTTCCTGAACACGGCGGCGGCGGCGCTGGCCACCTTCGCCGCACTGATCGTCATGCGCCTGATGGTGGTGCTGCCCGACGCCCTGCAGCGCGTTCTGCCCACCTCACACTTCGCGCTGTATGTGCAGCAGGGCGACATTTTTCAGCCGCTGATCCTGCTGCTGATCTACACGGCGGGCTTCGGGCTGATGTCGGTCCTCGCCTTTGACCGCCGGGACGTGTAGCGAGCAGGCACGGGCGGGGACACGGTGGGGGTGGGCATTTGGTCCACCCCCGTCTGCTGCTTGCTAGCCTGGAACCATGACCGCGCCCCTGACCCTTTCTGACCGTGGCAGTCTGTACGACCGCATCGGGCCGCAGGTGCTGGCGGCGCTGGTGCAGCGTTTCTACGCGCGCGTGGCTGCCGACCCGGACCTTGCCCCCATCTTTCCGGCCGACCTGACCCTGACCGCCGAGAAACAGCTGGCCTTTCTCACCGGCTTTCTGGGGGGCCCGCCGCTGTACCACCAGCGCTTCGGCCCGCCACGGCTGCGGGCCCGTCACCTGCCGCACGCCATCACCCCCCGGCGGGCGGGCGCGTGGATGGCGTGTATGGAGGCGGCCATTCACGAAACCCCCGAACTCGGTCCGGACGAGGCGCGCGAGCTGGCCTCGGCGCTGGCCCGGGTGGCGGTCCACATGGTGAACACGCCGGACCTGCCGGGCTGAGTCACCGCCCGAGCCGGCACCAACATGGACAACTCTTTTCATTTGACTAGCCGCCCGCCGCCCAGGCACGGCGCGCTTTTCCTACACTGCGGGCATGACGATTCAGCGCAGCATTGACGACCTCCGCGCCGAGGTCGACCAGATCAACCGCGACCTTCTGAAGCTGCTGTCCCAGCGCGGCGAGGTGGTTGCGCAGATCGGGCACGCCAAGACCCAGGAAGGCCGCCCCCAGCACTACGATCCTGCCCGAGAGGAGCAGCAGCTTCATGAGCTGGAATCGCTGAACCCGGGACCGTTCACGGGGGCCGCCGTGAAGGCCATCTTCAAGGAGATCTTCAAGGCCAGCCTCGCGCTGGAAGAAAGCAACGACAAGAAACAGCTGCTCGTCTCGCGCAAGGTCAAGAGCGAGGACACCGTGCTGGACATCGACGGAGTGCGCATCGGCGGCGACGCGCCTCCCATTATCATCGCCGGGCCGTGCTCCATCGAATCCGAAGATCAGATGGAACAGACCGCCGACTTCCTGGCCGCCAAGGGCATCAAGATCCTGCGCGGCGGGGCCTACAAGCCGCGCACCAGCCCCTACGGCTTCCAGGGCATGGGCGTGGACGGCCTGATCCTGGGCAACCGCGTGGCCAAGGACCGGGGCATGCTGTTCGTCACGGAGGTCATGGACACCCGCGACGTGGAGATCGTGGCCGAGTACGCCGACATCCTGCAGGTGGGAGCGCGCAACATGCACAACTTTGCCCTGCTGCGCGAGGTGGGCCGCGCCCGCCGCCCGGTGCTGCTCAAGCGCGGCCTGAGCGCCACCATCGAGGAGTGGCTGTACGCCGCCGAGTACATCCTCTCGGAGGGCAACAACGAGGTCATCCTGTGCGAGCGCGGCATCCGCACCTTTGAGAAGTGGACCCGCAATACCCTGGACCTTTCGGCCGTGGCCCTGGCCAAGCAGGAGACCCACCTGCCGGTGATCGTGGACGTGACCCACGCCGCCGGACGCCGCGACCTGTTGATTCCGCTGGCCAAGGCCGCGCTGGCCGTGGGCGCCGACGGCATCCACGTGGAAGTTCACCCCAGCCCCGCCACCGCCCTGAGCGACAACGAGCAGCAGCTGGATTTTGCCGGTTACGACAGGTTCGAGGCCGAACTCGCGTCCATGCTCAAGGTGCCTGCGGGCGTGTAACCTTCGCCCCAGGCGCAAACAGGGGCGCCGCCGGGAAAACCTCTCCCGGCGGCGCCCCTCGCTTATGGCCCGATCAGCTGGGGGCCGCCCCCGCCTGTGGAGCCACCCCAACCTCTTCGGGTGGGGTAAGCAGCGGAAAGGTGTGCAGTTCCTGCACCTCGCCGTGTTGCTCGCGCGTCAGGCTCAGGGCCTCGATGGTGAAGTGGTCCAGCGGCGGGGTCAGGGCCAGGGCTGCCTGCCACAGCTGTTCCTCGGCCCACGGCAAGATCCCCAGCGCCAGGGTGAGGTGCGGGCGGTAGTCCGCTCCGTCGTAGGGGGCGCGGCTTGACGGACCGACCTCCAGCAGGCGCATGTGCAGCTCGATCAGTGCGGCGGACAGCTCGAATTCCAGGAAGATCACGCCGCTCAGGCGTTTCCAGCCCTTGACCCGCACCTCCAGCGCACGCTCGCCCCGCAGGCGGTCGCGCAGCGCGGCGATCAGGTCCGCACTGCTCAGGCTGGTCTGAAAGGGCGCACGCAGGTTCAGATGCGGCAGACCGAAGCCGCTTACGTTCATGGTGGCCTGGGCACGGCGCATCCAGGTGTCGAGCGCCTGAGGAGGCCAGGCCACCACGCTGTACAGCGGCCGTGGAGCCTCGGGGAGGGGGGGCAGCAAGTCGGTCTGCGGGATCATGGCAGTGGGGTCATGGCGGCTCGATTCTGAAGGAGGCTGACCGTGGGGTCCGGGAGGGCGGAGGGGCTCCGGCCACTCAGCCTATACGGTAACGGCATGCACCCTGCCCACAGGCGATGCGGGTCTCGCGCGTCACCGGCACGTCCAGCACCTCGCCGTACAACGTCAGCTCGGAGGCGCACAGCTGGGCATACTGGCGCGCGACCGTCAGGTTGGGACAGTTGCGCTGCGTCAGGACCCAGCCCCCTGTGGCTCCGTCCGGCTCGACCACCGCGTCAAAGCCCATCTCGTTGAGGATGCCGGCCAGCCGCTCGACCCGCTCGGCCAGCGGCAGTCCGGCGGGCAACTCGGCTTTCAGGCGCTGGGCGATCTCCACGTTGCGGGCATCGAGCACCTTGAGCACCGCGCCCTCGCCAAACAGCCCCTCGACGTGGCGCAGCACGTCCACACACAGCCCCGAATAGGTCTTGGGAAAGGCGGCCTCGCCCTGCTCGGTCAGCTCGAACACATGCTGAGGCCTCCCGCGCCCGCCGGGACGCTCGGTGCGCGAGCGAATCAGGCCCTGGTCCAGCAGGTCACCCAGGTGGCGGCGCGCGGCGGGAATGCTGACCCCCAGGCGCCCGGCCAGGTCCTGGGCCGTCTGCGGACCGTGCCGCTTGACGACCTCCAGCAACCGGACCTTGGTGCGCTCCGGGGCGGCCTGCGTTCCTGCGGGCACTGCCGCCGGGGCCACCCCGGAGGTGGGAAGCAGGCCGGGCCGGGCCGCCGTGCGGGCCGCGCGGCCCCCGAACTGGCCACTGGCCGAGGACGCACTCATACGACGGTGAGCTGGTCGGGCAGCTCCTCAAGCGACTGCGCCAGCGCGCGGTTGACGGCGAGCACGCTGACCTGACCGGCGAGGTTGCGGGCCACGGAAATGAGGGCCTGGGCCGCCACCGTCTGCGGGTGGGCCAGCACCGCCGGCACTCCCGCGTCGGCGTCCTGGCGCACGTCCAGATCAATGGGCACCTCGCCCAGCAGCGGGTACTGCTCGCCCAGCTTGCGGCTGCCGCCGCGTCCGAACAGGTCGTAGGTGTTCCCGGTATCGGGGGCCACGAAGTAGCTCATGTTCTCGACGATGCCCAGCACCGGCACGCTGGCCTTGCGGAACATGTCGATGGCGCGGGCGGCGTCAATCAGGGCCACGTCCTGCGGGGTGGTCACGATCACGGCGCCGGTCACCTGCACGGTCTGGGTCAGCGAGAGCTGCACGTCGCCGGTGCCGGGCGGCAGATCCACGATCAAGTAATCCAGTTCGCCCCACGCGGCATCCTTGAGAAACTGCTGGACGGCCGAGTGCAGCATCGGCCCACGCCACACCAGTGCCTGACCCGCCGGCGAGAGGTTGGCCATGCTGATAAAGCGCAGGCCGTGGGCCTCGATGGGCTGCATCTTGCGATCGGCGTTGGCGCTGACCCGGGCCGCGCCCTGCCCCAGCATGTGCGCCACGCTGGGGCCGTAGACATCGGCGTCCAGCAGACCCACCCGCGCACCGTCGCGGGCCAGAGAGGCGGCGAGGTTCACCGCCACGCTGCTCTTGCCCACGCCGCCCTTGCCGCTGCCGACCAGCAGCACGTGCTTGACGCCGGGCAGGGCGGGCTGCGCCGCCGGGCGCACGGTCGCGCCGAAGCTCACCTGCACCGTGTGGACCCCGGGCACCTTCAGGACCGCCGAGCGCACATCTTCCTCGATCTGGCCCTTCAGGGGACACGCCGGGGTGGTCAGGTTGACCTTGATCTGCGCCACTCCATCCACGACCTCGGCGCGCTCGATCATGCCCAGCGAGACCAGGTCGCGGTGCAGTTCCGGGTCGTTTACGGTCTTCAGGGCGCTCATCACGGCGTCATGCATATGGGTCATTAGTACCCCAAAGGCGGTGGGGCGGGCAAGCCACGCGCTCACAGTGGAACGCGGCGCAACGCGGTACGGGGGCGGTCGCGCGCGGCCCCTGAGGCCGGTTGGGCATGGTGGCCCCGGCCGGAGCCCGGGAAAGCGCAGCCGGGCATGCTGTAGGCGCGGCCCCATTCCTGCCCGGAGCGGACCTATACTGGGGGCCGTGAAGCCCATCGGCCCCTATGTGGCAGCGCGGGAACTGCCGGGATCGGCGAGCGCCTCCCTGCCTGCCAGCCCGGTTCGCACCCTGCGGGCCACCGACCGCCTGACCGGCATGCCGGTGCTGCTGCATGTGTTGCCCTACGCCCTGAATCTGCCCACCCTGCCCGAACACCCACACCTGCTGCCCATCACCGACAGCGGCATGGACGGCGAGAACGCCTACGTGGTTACCGAGTTGCCCCCCTACGCCCAGCCCGCCAGCGATCCGCGCCTGAGTGCCCCCGGCGCGCTGAGCGCGCTAAGCGCCCTGCACGCCCAGGGCCTGACGCACGGTGGCATCACCCCCGCACAGTTGTGGCAGTTCGGCGGCACGGTGGCACTTGCCGGAGCCGGGCTGCCGTGGCGCCAGACACCGGCCACGCCGGCCGACGACCTGCATGATCTGGCCCATACCCTGCAGGCCCTGCGGGTACTGCCCACTGCCCTGCGCCCGCTGCTGGACTCTCCGGCGCCCTGGACCGCCGAGCAGGCCCTGGCACGGCTGCACGGACAGGCCGGAGCGGCAACATCGCCCGCCGACTCCCCGGCCATCCAGACACCACCCGCAACGACAGCACCCGTTCAGACAGCGCCGGCCGTTCAGGCCCCCTCCGCACCCCGGGTGGTCACCGCCGCTCCGACCCCCTCCGCGTCCAGTGCGCGCACCCAGGTGAGCGAGAAGACGGCCCCGCGCCCGCAAACCCCGGCTCCTCAGGCCCCGGCCACCGAGGTCAGGCCGAAGGCCAACTCCGCAGCCGGGACTTCCGCCTCCGCCGGGACCGCTGCTCCGGCTGCCGGGGCGAACCAGGCCAGCGTCACCCCGGCGGCCACGGACTGGCTGACCGAGGCGGAAGTTCCGGCCGGTCCCGGTTCGGCGGCCCCCACACCGACCCCCGACCAGCCGGCCACCGACGCGTCCATACCGAACACCAATGCCTCCGGCCAGGATTCCCAGACCATCACAACGGTCGCCGTCCCCGCCCCGGTGTCAGCTCCGGGCAGCGCAGATCAGGACCGGGGAGACGCTGGAGCCACCCCCACCGAACCGGCCCCCTCCACGCGGCCTCCTCCCCGGCCGGTCGTGTCTCCGTTTTCCGGTGCTCCGGCCGGTCAGGTGGAAACGCCCCAGGAACGGCGCAAACGCCAGAACGAGGAACGCCGCGCCCAGGCCATGCTGGACAGCCAGGCCGCCGCCCAGCGCAAGGCGCAGCGGCTGCAGGCCGAGCAGGAACAGGCCGGGCAGGAGGTCTCTGGGGAAACCGGGGCCGACACCGTGCCTCCTCCCATCCAGTTTGGCTTCCCGGAGGGTGACGCCCCCTCTGCGCCGCGCCTGTCCATGCGGGAGGTCGACCGGCTGCCCGCCAGCCTGCGCCGGCCCAAAGAGGAGGCCCCGGCCGGCCAGCCCAGCCGCTTGCCGGCCAGCGGCGCGGGCGGACACCGGCCGGCCCGGCGCGTGGACCCCATTCGCATCGGCTGGGACGAGGACGACTCGTGGCGCGTGATTCGCACGCCCACCGCGCCGCCACCGCCGGCCTCGCCCACCCTGCCGCGCTGGCTGCTGCCTGTGCTCGCCGCCGTCGTGATTCTGTTCGGGCTGGTCTGGGCCTGGGGAGCGCTGCGTCCGGCCAGCCCGGGCACCGGCGCGGCTTCCAGCGCGGCGTGCTGCACCGTACCGGTCACCCTGCGCGGCGCGGCGGGAGTCACGGCCACCCTGACCGTGGAAAAAGCGCCCCGGGGGGCCAGCCTGGAACCCGGACAGTCGCTCGGAAAAGCGCCGGGCAAGCTCAACTTTCCGGTGGAGGGCACCTACCAGCTGCGGGTCATGGCGCAGGGCTACACGCCGGCCAGCCTGACGGTCGTGGTGCCGCGCACGCAACCGGTCACCATCAACCTGGGCAACTGAGCGCGGCTCCTGGGGGCTGTGCCACAACCGCGTGGGCGGGGTTCCGGACCTTTCCCGGCCTTGCCTGAGCTCCGCCGGGTGTCCGGACCTGCCCGGCGGCCTTGCCCTCCCCCACCTTCGGGGCCGCCCCGCCGTGCCACAATCGGGGCCGATGAGCGTTGTCATTCTGGATTTCGGCAGTCAATTTACCCGCCTGATCGCGCGGCGGTTCCGCGAACTCGGGGCCTACAGCGTGATCCTGCCCGGCACCGCGCCGCTGGAACGCATCCAGCAGGAAAATCCGCAGGGCATCGTGCTGTCGGGCGGTCCCAGCAGCGTCTATGACGCCCAGGCGCCCAGGCCCGCTCCCGGCGTGCTGGACCTGGACCTCCCCATTCTGGGGGTGTGCTACGGCATGCAGTACCTCGCCCACGAGGCGGGCGGCGACGTGAAACGGGCCGGCAAGCGCGAGTACGGCAAGGCCGACCTGACCCGCTACGGCGGCCAGCTGTTCGAGGGGATCAGCGGCGAATTTATCGCCTGGATGAGCCACAGCGACAGCGTGACTCAGCTGCCCCAGGGCTACGAGGTGGTCGCCGAGACGGCAGACACCCCGGTCACGGCCATCGAGAACCGGCAGACGCGGCGCTACGGCCTGCAGTTCCACCCGGAAGTGGTGCACACGCCCAAGGGCGGGCAGGTGCTCACCAACTTCCTGAACATCTGCGGCGTGGCGCGCGACTGGACCGCCGAGCACATCATCGACGAACTGGTGGCGGACGTTCAGCAGCAGGTGGGTGACGGCCGGGTGCTGCTAGCCATCAGCGGCGGCGTGGACAGTTCCACGCTGGGACTACTGCTGGCCCGCGCCGTGGGGGACCGCCTGACCGCCGTGTTCATTGACCACGGGCTGCTGCGCCTGGGCGAACGCGAACAGGTGGAGGCCGCCCTGATTCCGCTGGGCGTGCATCTGGTCACGGTGGACGCCCGCGCCGAGTTCATGTCGGCCCTGGACGGTGTCTCTGACCCCGAGCAGAAGCGCAAGATCATCGGGCGTGAATTTATCCGGGCCTTCGAGCGCGAGGCCGCCATCCAGGCACAGCAGCACGGCGCCTTCGATTTCCTGGCCCAGGGCACCCTGTACCCCGACGTGATCGAATCGGCCGGCGGCCTGCAGGCCGACAAATCCGGCGCGGCCAACATCAAGAGCCACCACAACGTGGGCGGGCTGCCCGAGGACCTCGCCTTCAAGCTGGTGGAGCCCTTCCGGACGCTGTTCAAGGACGAGGTGCGCGAGATTGCCCGCCTGCTGGGCCTGCCCGAACACATCCGCATGCGTCACCCCTTTCCGGGGCCGGGGCTGGCGATCCGCTGCCTGGGAGCGATCAGCGAGGAAAAGATGGACATCCTGCGCCGGGTGGACGACATCTTCATCTCCGGCCTGCGCGAGTTCGGGCTGTACGACGGCTGCTCGCAGGCGCTCGCAATCCTGACGCCCATCCAGAGCGTCGGCGTGATGGGCGACGAGCGCACCTACAGCTACACGGCGGCGCTGCGGGCCGTGACCACCGACGACTACATGACGGCCGAGTGGGCGCGGCTGCCATGGGACTTCCTGGCGACCATGAGCAACCGCATCGTCAATCAGGTTCACGAGATCAACCGCGTGGTGTACGACATCACCGGCAAGCCGCCCGCCACCATCGAGTGGGAATGATTCCGGCGAACTGAGCTCAGGGCGACCGTCGCCCCACGCCCGAAGAATTCATCTCCAGACGGTGCCCCCTTCAGGAAATGAAGGGGGCACCGTCCCGACGGCTTTCCGGATTACTTCTGCTGCATCACTTCTTCTGCAGCACGGCGATGTAGGCCTTCAGCGCGTCCGCCCCGCGGCCCTGCTTGAAAGGATTGAACTTGGTGGGATCGAACTGCCCGCCCTGGGCGTTCTGGCCGCTGTTCGCGCCGTTGCCCCCCTGCCCGCCGGACCGCTGGCCGCCGCCGCCCGCGCCCCCACCCAGTCCGCCGCCGGGCAGGCCGGGAATCCGCACGCCTGCTCCGCCCTGGGTGCCCCCGGCCTGACGCTGGGTGCGCTGGGCCGTCCTCTGCTGCTCGGCCTTGAGCATCAGGTCGTCGAGCGCCGTCAGCTGCTTGTCGGTCAGGATCTTGTCCTCGATCTGCGCGAGGTACTTCTTGGCGTCGTTGGGCTGGATGGCGCTGGCCTTTTGCAGCGTGCCCAGCAGGGTGAGCAGGCTCTTGGCCTGGGTCTTGGTCATGGCGGTGGCCTTGTTCTTCTCCAGATCGGGCAACAGGCGCACCGTCTGCGACAGGTCGTTGATCGGCTGCATCTGCGCCATGCGGGCGCGCATCTCGGGCGTCATCTGACGGTTCTGGGCGGAGCCGTTCTGCTGGGCCGAGGCGAGGGGGATCAGGGTCAGGGCGGCGGTGAACACGAGGACGTTTTTCATGGTTGGGCTCCTTGAACGGTGCGCGGGGCGCGGAAAGAACTGGAGAAAAAACGCGCGGCGGCCCTACTCGTAGCGCAGGCTGTCCACCGGGTCGAGCCGGGCGGCCCGGGCGGCCGGGTAGTACCCGAAGAAGATGCCGACCAGAGCGCTGAAGATGAACGCCACGACGATGGGGGCGGGCGAGAAGACGGGAGCGATGCTGAAGAACTTGCCCGCATAGGCGGCTCCCACGCCCAGGGCCAGGCCGATGACGCCGCCGCCGATGGACAGCAGGGACGCCTCCACCAGAAACTGCGTGAGGATGTCGCGCGGCTTGGCCCCCAGCGCCTTGCGGACGCCGATCTCGCGGGTGCGCTCGGTGACCGACACGAGCATGATGTTCATGATGCCGATGCCGCCGACGAGCAGGCTGATGCCGGCGATGGCCCCGACCAGGATGGTGAGGGTGGAGGTGATGGCGTTCAGGCTCGCCAGCGAGTCGGCCTGGTTCTGCACCTGAAAGTCCAGGTTTTCGGGGTCGGTCTGGTCGTGGCGCACGCTCATCAAGTCGGTGACGTCGGTCTGCAACCCGGTCAGGTCCCCGGCGTTGGTCGCCGACAGGTACACGCTGCTGACGGTGGGCTGCCCGCCCGCGCTGTTGGTGCGCGAGAAGCGCTGCAGGTAGGTGCTCAGGGGCACCAGCACCTGGCTGTTGGCGTTGCCAAAGCCGCTGTCGCCCTTGTCGGGCAGCACGCCCACCACCGTGAAGGTCACGTTGCCCAGCCGGAGCTTCTGGTTCAGGGCCTCGTCGGGCGTGGCGCCCTCGCCCCACAGGTCAACCAGAACCTGATGGCCGATCACGGCGGTGCGCTTGCGGCCGTCCACATCGGCCTGCGTGAAGTAATTGCCGGCCTCCACGGGGCTGTTGCGGACCGTGGCGTAGGCGGGCCAGGTGCCCACCACGCTCGCCTGGGTGTTCAGGCTGCCCAGCTTGGCCTGCACGTTGCTGTTCACGCTGGGCGCCACCCCCGACACGCGGTCCCCGAAGGCGGTGGCCAGCGCCTCGGCGTCCTTCACGGTGATGGTCTGCCGGGGACCGCCGCGCACCAGGCTGCCGCCGCCTCCGCCACGCGCACTCTGCACGGTGAGCAGGTTGGTGCCCAGCGATTCGAGCCGGCCCGTCACGCCCGCCGTGCTGCCCTGGCCGATGGCGGTGAGCGCCACCACCGCCGCCACGCCGATAATCACGCCCAGGGCGGTCAGGACACTGCGCATGGGCGTGCCGATGATGGCCCGCCACGCGATGGTAAACGCCCCGCCCAGGCCGATGCCGCCGCGCCGCACGGGCGGGGACGACACGGCGGGCACGTCCAGCCGGCGGTCTCTCTCGGAAGTGACGGTCATGTGCCGGACCGCCGTGGAGTCTGACGCACGTCGGACTCCACCACGCCGTCGCGCACACGGATCACCCGCTCGGCGTAGGCCCCGATGTCGGCCTCATGCGTCACCAGCACGACGGTGGTGCCCTCGGCGTGCAGCTCGCCGAACAGGGCCATGACCTCCTCGCCGGTGCGGGTGTCGAGGTTGCCGGTGGGCTCGTCGGCGAGCAGCAGCCGGGGGCTGCCGGCCAGGGCGCGCGCCACCGCCACGCGCTGCTTCTGTCCGCCGCTGATCTGGCTGGGCAGGTTGCGGGCCTTGTCCTGCAGCCCCACCCGGCGCAGCACCTCCAGCGCCCGCGCCCGCCGCTCGTGGGCCGGCACCCCGGCGTAGGTCAGCGGCACCTCCACGTTTTCCAGCAGGTTCAGGCGGGGCAGCAGGTGAAAGGCCTGGAACACGAAACCGATGTCGGTGTTGCGGGCCTCGGCGCGCTCGTTCTCGCTGAGGGTGGTCACGTCGCGGCCACCTAGGTGGTACGTGCCCCCACTGGGCCGGTCGAGCAGCCCGATGATCTGCATCAGCGTGGTCTTGCCGCTGCCCGAGGGTCCCATCAGGGCGACCATCTCGCCCTGCGCGATCTGCACGTCCACACCCTTGAGGGCCTCGAAGACCATCTCGCCCTGTTCATAGACCTTGCGCACGCCGCGCAGGTCCACCACCGGGGCCGGGGTGGGCGGCGCAGCGTGCGGGCCGGGAAACGCGGCAGTCACGGCTGTCCCCCAAAGCCGCCGCTGGGGGGCCCCCCGCCGAAGCCGGAGCCGTTGCGGGCGCCGCCGGAAGTGCCCGCGCTGCGGGTGCTCGCGGGCACGATGACCTCCTGCCCGGCCGTCAGGCCCTCGGTCACTACGGTATTCGTGCCGTCGGTGGCCCCGGTGGTCACGCGCACGCGCTGCGGCTCGGCGCCCGCCGCCCCCGGCATCTCCACATAGCTGCGGCTGCGCACCGTCTGGATGGCCTTGCTGGGCACGAGCAGACCGCGGTCCTCGCTCTGGATGATCTCGGCCTCGGCGGTCATGCCGCTGCGCAACACGCCGTCCGGATTGGGCAGGCTCACGGTGGCGGTGAACACGCTGATGCCGCTGGACTGGGTGGCGCCCGGCGACACGCGCACCACCTTGCCGGTAAAGCTCTGGCCGTCGTAGGCGTCAAGCGTCACGTCCGCCGTCTGGCCCGCCTTCACGCCCGCGATCTCGGTCTCGTCGATCTGGACGGGCAGGTTGAGGGTGGTGTCGTCCAGAATGGTCAGGATGGTCGCGCCGCTGTTCACGACCGTGCCCTCGTCGGCGCTGACGGTGCTGACCACGCCGCTGATGGGCGCGTAGACCTTGAGGTTCGCCCGGGCCTGCTGGGCCGTGGTCAGCGCGGCCTCGGCCTGCTGCACGGCGATCTGGGCGCCGCGCAGGTTCTCGGCGTCGCTGCTCTGACCGGTGCTGCTCTGGGTCTGGGCCGCGCCCAGCGAGGCGCGGGCGCTGTCCAGCGCGAGCTGCGCCCGGGTCACGGCGGCCTGCGCGGCGTTCAGGTCCTGGGTGCTCACCGCGCCGATGGCATGCAGCTGGCGCTGGCCGTCCAGGGTGCGCTGGGCTTCTGCCAGGGTCTGCTGCGCCTGCGCGGCTGCGTTCTGGGCGCTGCTCACGCCGCTGCCGCGCTGGGCGCTGCTGCTCGCCTGGGAAGCGCGGGTGGCGTCCAGGCTGGCGCGGGCCTTGTCCAGATTCAGCTGGGCGGTCTGCACGTTCTGCTCGACCGTCTCGCTCGTCAGGCGGGTGAGCAGCTGGCCCCGGGTCACGCGCTCGCCGACCGGCGGCACGGCGCCCACGGTGGCGGTCAGGTCGGCCCCCACCGTGCGGGTGGCCCCGGCCTCCAGCGTGCCGGGACCGCTGACACTAACGCGCACCACGCCACGCTGAACCTGCACGGTGGTGGTGGTGGGCGCGGCAACGGCAGTATCCGCGCGGGTGCGGGCCACGTATACGCCGCTGCCCACCCCGGCGATCAGCAGTACGCCGAGCACCACCCAGGGCCAGCGTCGGCGCGGACGCCGCACCCGCGCCGCTCCCACCACGCTGCCGGTCATATGCTGCCCCCGATGCCGGTCAGGTTCTGGCCGCTGGCCACCGACAGGGCGGCCAGCGCCTCCAGAACGTTGTTCTGCGCCTGCAGACGGGCAAACTGGGCCTTCTTGAGCGCCAGCTGCGAGTTCTGCAGGTCCACCGCGCTGATGGTGCCGCTCTTGAGGCGGGCCGCGTCCTGGGTGTAGGTCTTGTTGGCGGCGGCCTCACGGGCCCCGGCCACCGCGAACAGCTCGTAGCTGTTCTGGGCTGTCTGGTACGCGCTGGCCAGGGTCTGCGCCGCCGACTTTCCGGCGCTGTCCACCCCCCGCTGCGCGTTTGCCAGGGCCGTGCGGGCGTCCTGCAGGGTGCGGGCGGGCGTGAAATCGTTGTCGGCCAGCTTGACGCTGAGCTGCGCGGCGGCGAGGTCTCCACCCGCCGACACCAACGGGGTCAGCGTGTCCAGGCCGGCCTGCAGCTTGGTCAAGGTGGTGCTGAGCTTGGGCACGCTGGCCGCGCCCGACGCCCGCACGCCGCTGCCCAGCCCGGTCAGGGTGGACAGCCGCGCGCTGGCAAGGCCCACCTGGGCCCGGGCGTCGGCGAGGTTCTGCTGGCTGCCCGCCAGGGTGTTCTGGGCATTGGTAACGTCCAGCGCGGTGGCGTTGCCGATGCCCTGCTTGATTCCCGCCACCTGCACAGCCTTGCTGTCCACCGCCACCTGAAGCGTCTGGAGTTCCACATTCTCCTGCGCCTCGAGCAGCGCCGTGTACGCCGAAACGGTGCCCTGCAGCGTGTTCAGGCGGGCCCCACGCAGGGCCGCCGTGGCCCCGGCCTGCGCGTTGGTGGCGCCGAGCTTGGCGGCCACCAATGCGCTCGGGTCGGCCTGCGCGGCGCGGTTGGCCGCCGCCGCCTTGTCCAGATTGGCCTGGGCCGTTTTTACGTCGGCGTTGTTGGTCAGGGCCGCGCTCACGGCAGCGCCCGCGCTCACGGCCGGCGTGGTCTGGGCCAGCGCCGGAACAGGCAGCAGCAGGGCAGCGGTCAGGAGCATTCGGCGGCGGGTCATGGGGAAAAAAACGGTGGGGTTCATTGCGGGCCTCCGGCAGCGTTCTGAAGCTGAATCAGGGTGGTCTGGGCGGTGATGCGGGCGGCGAGCAGGTCACGGGCGGCCTGGGCCAGATCGAGTTCGGCGGCGCTCACGTCGTCTGCGGTAGCGGTTCCGGCCTGCAGGCGGGTCTGGGCGGTCTGCAGGGCCAGCTGCGCCACCTGCAGGGCGGTTTCGCGGGTCTGCACGGTGATCATGCTGGTCTGCAGGGCGCTGTAGCGGCTGCGTACGTCCAGCTCCACGTTCTGCTGGGCCACATTCAGGGACAGCTGGGCCTGCGTGACATTGGCCTCGGCGGCCGAGAGCTGCGCGCGCTGGCCCGGCGCATACACCACGTAACTGCCGCTCACCGAGGCGCTCATGCGGTTGCCCGCGCCGCTGCCCGCTGCGGTACTGTCGCCCAGCGGCACGCTGTAGCCGGCACTCACGGTCCCCTGCTGCAGGTTCAGCGCGGTGCTGACGCCGCCGCTGCCGGCCGGGCCGTAGCGCACGCTGGCCGTCAGGTCGGGCAGGGTGGTCTGACGCCGCTGGGTGTCCAGGGTGTCCTGCGCGGCCGCCAGGGTGTTGCGGGCCTGGATGACCTCGCTGCGGCCATTGCGGGCCTGCGCCACCAGCGCGGTGATGTCCGGCAGCGCCACGGTGTCGGCCGGCCGGGTGCTGAAGGTCCCAGGACCGACCGCGCCGCCCAGCGCCGCCTCCAGTCCCCGCTGCGCCGCGTCCAGGCTGGCGGCGGCCTGCAGCCCTGCGCCCTGGGCCCCCTGCACGGCGGCCTGGGCGCTCAGCACGTTGCCGTCGGTGGCGTTGCCGCTGGCCCGCTGGGTCTGGGTTACCGCCAGCTGCCGCTGCCGCAACGCCAGGGTGCGGGCGGTCAGGTCCAGATCCTGGGTGGCGAGCACGGCGGCAAAGTACTGCTGCGCCACGTTCAGGCGGGCCGCGTTCTGGGCAGAGATCAGGTTGGCCTGGGCCAGCGCCAGCCCCCGGACTGCACTGTTCAGGCCACTTTGATTGCTCGACCACGGCAGCAGGCCCAGGCTGACATTCACGCCCGCGCCGCCGCTGAGGCTGCTGGCCGTGGTGGTGGCCGTGCCGTCGGCGGCGGTGGCTGTCAGCGGGCCGCTGTATCCCGCGTTGCCGTTGACGGTCACGGTCAGTCCCAGCGCCGTGCTCGCCGCGCTCAGGGTGCTCTGGGCAGTCTGAACACTCAGGCGAGCGGCACTGACGCTGGGGGCCGCTTCCAGGCGCGACAGGACGTCCTGCAGCGTGAGGGCTGGCGCCACCGTATCCGGGGCAGTCTGGCCAGCTGGGGCTGTCTGGGCCTGGGCCGCTCCCCACAGGACCAGCGTCACCAGCGTCAGGTGCCGGGCGGGAGGGCGCAGGGGGTGTGGGGGCTTCATGGGCCGCAGTCTGTTCCCCCCCGGCGAAGACTCCGCGCAGGGATTATGAAGATTTTTCGAAGGTGGCGGAAGCGGCGCCAGGGCGGGCTCCAGGTCGTTTCCAGGACACAAATCTCCAGGCTGGGCATTCGCCCAGTCTTCATGCGGGGCAGCTACAGTGAGCGGTATGAGTGCCCTGATCCTGATTGTGGAGGACGAACCCCAGCTGGCCGAGGTGCTGGAGGCCTACGCCCGTCAGGAGGGCTACCGCACCGAGCGGGCCGCAGACGGCCTGAGCGCTCTGAGCGCCTTCCGGGCCGCCAGTCCGGATCTGATCCTGCTCGACGTGATGCTGCCCGGCAAAAACGGCCTGGACGTCCTCAAGGCGGTGCGCGAAGGCGGCAGCACCCCGGTCATCCTGGTCACCGCCCGCGCCGAGGAAACCGACCAGATCGTGGGTCTGGAGCTGGGCGCCGACGATTACGTGGTCAAACCGTTTCGCCCGCGTGAGGTGATGGCCCGCGTCAAGGCCGTGTTGCGCCGGGCGAGCGCCGCGCTGGACGCCACCGAGAAACCCCTGCGGGTGGGACCGCTGGAGGTGGACCCACGCGCCGTGACCGCCCGGGTGGACGGCGTGGCGCTGTCGCTGACGCCCGCCGAGTTCCGGCTGCTCGCGCACCTGGCCGAGTCGCCGGGCCGCGCCTTTACCCGCGAGGAACTGCTCTCGGCGGCCCTGCCCGACAGCGACGCGCTGGAACGGGTCGTGGACGCCCACCTGGCCAGCGTGCGCCGCAAACTGGACGCGGCCCACGCGCCAGGGCTGCTGCACACGGTCCGCGGCGTGGGCTACCGGCTGGAGGCGGGCGGTTGACCCCGCTGCCACCGCCCCGGCCGGCCACGCGGCGCGGCGCCTCACTGGCGCTGACGCTGCTGCTGGCGATGCTGGCGGTGGTCGGGCTGTCGGTGGGCAGCACCTTCGTCTTCTCCAATCTCGCGGTTCAGAGTCAGGTCCGGCGGCTGCCGCCGGATGTTCAGCGGTACCTGCGCGCCCAGCAGGACGCCCAGCGCCGCGGCGAGGTGATCGTGGCCGCCCCGGTGCCGCAGATCCGCACCGGCACGCCCGCCGATCCCTACCTGCCGCCGGGACGCAGCAGCCCGGATGTGAACGGCGTGGTGCGCGGCGCAGACGGCAGCGAAACCCTCATCGAGGCCGGCGCCCGGATGCGCACCGGAGATGAGGCGGGAAGCGGGAGCGGTGGAGGCGGTCCTGCCCGCGGGTTTGCGCCGCGCACGCAGGATTTTCTGGAGAACGTGCAGCGCAGCCTGCTGCAGGTGGGCCTGCTCGCGGCGGCGGCCTCGGCGCTGCTCGCTTTTCTGCTCTCGCGCCGCCTGGCCCGGCCCATTCTGGCCGTCTCCGCGGCAGCGGCGGCGCTGGCCAAGGGGGACCTGAGCATCCGGGCCCCGGTGCTCAGCGGTGAGCGCGAGCTGGCCGAGCTGGCCGGCAACTTCAACGAGATGGCCGACAACCTCCAAGCCCTGGAGAAAGAAAGGCGCCAGGCGGTGGCCGATATTGCCCACGAACTGCGCACGCCGCTCGCGATCATGCAGGCGCGGCTGGACGCGCTGGAAGACGGCGTGTACCCCCTGAATACCGAACAGGTGGCCTCGCTGAGCGAGCAGACCCAGCAGCTGACCCGCCTGGTGGACGACCTGCGCACGCTCACGCTCGCCGAGGCCGGCCGCCTGAGACTGCACCCCGAACCCCTGGACCTGGCCGGGCTGACCGCCGGGGTGGTGCGTGACCTGAACGACCGGGCGGGGGCGCGCGGCATCACACTGCAGTTCGCCGCCTGCTCCCCGACCCCGCTGCATGCCGACGCCGGGCGGGTGCGCCAGATTGCCGTGAATCTGCTGGAAAATGCCCTGCAGCACGCCAATACCCACATTCAGGTAGGCGTGGAAACCGAGGACGGGGCCGCCCTGCTGCATGTGGACGACGACGGCCCCGGCATCCCCGAGGCCAGCCGCGAGGCAGTCTTCACACGTTTTACCCGCCTGGACAGCAGCCGCACGCGCGGCACGGGCGGCAGCGGCCTGGGCCTGGCCATCGTGCAGGAGCTGGCCCAGGCGCACGGGGGCGCGGCGCGGGCCAGCCAGAGCCCGCTGGGCGGAGCGCGGTTCACGGTGCAGCTGCCGCTGGGCACCGAGGGATAGGAAGACCGTGAGATTGAACATCTCCTGGGTCCGTAACCGCAAGGTCATGGGCTTTGTTATTGATCCGTGCCTTGATTCATAGCGTTTCCAGCGCGGAGGTGTCTATCTTGTCGAGAGCTCTGATCACTGAGGCACTACCGACTTACGCTCGGATCGGTAGTTACTCAGGGGTCTTTACCCCTTCTTCCCCACCCCGAACAGGCCCAGCCCCCAGCCCATCGCCGGCCCCACCGCCAGCGCAAAGGCCAGCGTGCCCCAGCCCAGCGGTCCGCCCAGCGCCCAGCCGAGCAGCAGCACGGTCAGTTCCACCCCGCCCCGGATGCGCGGCACGGGCCACCCGGCGACGCGGTGCAGTGCCAGGGTCAGGCCGTCACGGGGGCCCGCGCCCAGGCCGGCGGCCACATACGCTCCGGTGGCAAAGCCCAGCAGGGCCACCCCCAGCGCAAACTGCAGCCAGCGCCACCCCAGCGCGGCCGGGTCAGGCACCAGCGGGGCGAGCACGTCCAAAAAAAAGCCGATCAGCAGCACGTTCAGCAGTGTGCCCACGCCGAGGCGTTCGTGCAGCCGCAGGGCGGTAAAGGCCACGATCAGCACCCCGGTCAGGACGCTCACCAGCCCCACCGTCAGCGGCAGGTGCCGCGTGAGGCCCACGTGCAGCACCTCCCAGGGGGCCACGCCCACGCGGGCGTCGAGCATCATGCGCAGGCTCAGGCCGTACAGGAACAGTCCGCCCACGAGCAGGCCGTAGCGCCCCGGCAGGGAGGTGCGGGTCAGGGGGGCCAGCGGGGAGAAGGCCGTCACCGGGGTTTAGCGGGCCCGCCGTGTGGCGCGGTTGCCCGCCGTGTCGATCACGGTGATGTCGGCCCAGATGCCGGTCGTCTCGGCATAAAACTCGGTGCGGGGACCGGGCGTGATGTTCAGGCGGTTGCCGTCCACAAGCACCTGCGCCACGCTGGTGTTGTCCTTGGCCACCCCCGAGACGCGGATGGTGCTGCCGCTTTTCTCAAAGCTCGTGACCTCGATGGTCGGCTTGACCGAATCCACGCTGACCGGCAGCACCAGGGTGGAGGTGTTGCCCGCCGCGTCGCTGGCCCCGATGGTGTACTGCCCACGCTCGCCCTCGATCAGCGTCTTGAACTGGAAGTGCGCGAGCTTGCGGCTGCCCGGCAGGATGGGAATGGCTTTGCCGTCCACCGTGATCTCGGTGACTCCCACGTCATCGAGCACATACCCGTCGACCACGAAGGACTTCTGGGTATTGGCCGCGCCTCCGGCGCTCGTGATCGAGATACGCGGTTTGAAGGTGTCGGTGGTGCGGGCGCAGCCGCTGAGCAAAAGCAGCGCCAGCACGGGCAGGCCCAGCGCGGGCAGAAAGGACGGGCGGCGCATGCCAGAAAGTATAGCGGGGGGCTCCCTCCTCAGGCACGCCGGCACCGGGCAGGACCTGCTGCACTCTCCCGGGCCGCCCGACCCCCTACAATGCGGCCCGTGAGTGTGTCCGCCCGAGCCTTCCCCCCGCCCAGCGCCGCCATTCCCGAGGGCACGCGCGACGTTCTGCCGCCCGAGTGGGGACAGCGTGAGGCCCTGCGCGCCCGGCTCTCTGCGCTGTTCAGCGTATGGGGCTACCGCGGCGTGGAGGTGCCCGCGCTGGAATTCGCCGACCCCCGACATCCACAGGACGAGCGGGTGTTCAAGTTGATCGACTCGGGCGGACAGGTGCTCGCTCTGCGCGGCGAATTCACGACGGCCATCGGGCGGCTGGTGCGCTCGCAGTTTGCGCAGGGGCCGTTTCCGCTGCGGCTGCAGTACAGCGGTCGGCTGTGGCTGCGTGCGCTGACGAGCGAACTCGGCCGCCTGCGCGAATTCGGCCAGACCGGCGTGGAACTGATCGGCGTCTCCGGCGCACGCCCCGACGCCGAGCTGCTGCAGCTCGCGGCGGCGGCGCTGGCCGAGGTGGGCGTGAATGCCCAGCTGGAAGTCGGGTATCCCGGTTTCGTGGACGCGGTGCTGGAGGACGCCGACCTGCACGGCCCCGCCCGCGATGAGCTGCACAGCGCGGTGGACCGCAAGAGCGGCGCGGACATCGACCTGCTCTCGCGCCGCGAGGGGCTGCCCACCGCCGTGACGCGCACATTGCATGCCCTGACCGACCTGTACGGTGGTCCCGAGGTGCTGAACGCCGCCGGGGCGCTGGCACGCGGCGAGCGGGCCCACGCGGCGGTCGCCCACCTGCGTGAAGTCACGGCGGTGTACGGCGGCCCCCTCCTGTACGACCTGGGGGCCAGCCGCCGCTACGACTACTACACCGGCCTGACCTTCCGCGCCTACGCCGCCGGCCTGAACCAGCCGGTGCTGGGCGGGGGCCGCTACGCCCTGGAGGGTGGCCGGCTCTCGGGCGCGGGTTTCGCCATCGGCCTGGAGCGGTTGCTGCGGGCCGCCGCGCCGCAGCTGCCGCCCGAGCCGGAAGTGGTCCTGGCCCTGGACTCCGCCGGAGCGCAGGCGGCCCGCGCCGCCGGTCTGCACGCCGAACTGGCCTGGACCGACGACCTCCAGGAACTGCGGGCTTTCTGTGCGGCGCGGGGCATTCGCCGCTGGGCCCGGGGCGCGGCGCTGTTCGAACCGCCGGAGCCGGGCGGAGCGGCGCCCCAACCCGAGGTGGGCCTGTGACCCCGGCCCCCGTCCGCGCGCCCGATCACCTCACGCTGGCGCTGCCCAAGGGCCGCATTCTGGAAGAGGCCGTCGCGCTGCTGTCTCTCGCCGGGCTGCCGCTGACCCTCCCCGAGAAATCCCGCGCGCTGCGGCACGAATTTCCGGACGTGGGCGTGACCATCTTGGAACTGCGCAACCAGGACGTGCCGGTGTACGTGGATCTGGGTGTGGCCGATGTCGGCATCGTGGGCAAGGACGTGCTGATCGAGTCCGGGCGCGGGGTCTACGAACCCGTGGACCTGGGTTTTGCGCGCTGCCGCCTGTCGCTGATCCGGGAGGTCGGGGCCACCGGCCCGCTGGTGCGGGTGGGAACCAAGTATCCCCGCGCCGCCCGCGCCTACCTCAGCGCGCACGGCATTCCCGCCGAGGTGGTCAAGCTCAGCGGCAACATCGAGCTCGCGGCCCTGACCGGACTGGCCGAGGCAGTGATTGATCTGGTGCAGACCGGCAGCACCCTGCGGGCCAACAATCTGGAGGAGGTGGACGTGCTCTTTGAGTCCAGCGCCCGCCTGATTGTCAACCGCGCCGCCCTGAAGCTGCGGCGCGAGCGCCTGCGTCCGCTGATCTCGCGCCTGCGTGAGCTGGGGGCCGGCGAGCCGGACCGTGCGTCAGCGGGCCAGCCGCAGACCTCGCAGCAGTCCTGAATTTCATACCACTTGATTTTCTGAAGTTATACTGCCGCCCATGCCCCGGGCCGCTCTCTCTGCCCCCTCCACACCGGCCCTTCCCGATGGCCTGACCCGGCTGACCCTGCTGTTGCTCGCCGCCCTGACCATCATGTCGGGCGCGACCATTGCGCCCGCGCTGCCCGCCATGCAGACCCACTTTGCCGATCAGCCCAATGCCGGGCTGCTGGTCAAGCTGGCGCTCACCATCGTGGGGCTGGCCATCGCCCTGAGCGCTCCCCTGAGCGGCGTGCTCGCCGACCGCTTCGGACGGCGGCCCGTGCTGCTGGTCTCGCTGCTGCTGTACGCCGTGGGCGGGGCCAGCGGTCTGTTTGTGCAGTCGCTGGGGGCGGTGCTGGTGGGCCGGGTGGTGCTGGGACTGGCGGTGGCAGGCACCATGACCGCCGGCGGCGCACTGGTCAACGACCTGTTCGCCGGGGCGGCGCGCGGCAGGTTTCTGAGCCAGCAGGCGGCCTTCACCAGTTTTGGCGGGGCGGTGCTGCTGCCGCTGGGCGGGGTGCTCGCGGGGGTGGGCTGGCGCGCTCCTTTTGGGCTGTACCTGATCTCGCTGCTGCTGGTGCCGCTGGTGCTGCGCCTGCCGCGGGGGGTGCCCGCCGCCAGCGGCCCCGCCGAGGCGGCCACCCGGCCGCGCTGGGGCGTGATCGGTGTGGTCTACGGGCTGGCACTGGCGTACATGGTCGCCTTTTACCTGATGCCCGCCCAGGGCCCCTTCCTGCTGCGGAGTCTGGGAGCCGCCCCCGCCGCCACCGGGGTGATGCTGGGCGCCTTCACGCTGACGGCGGCCATGACCTCGCTGGGCTACTCGCGCCTGTCCGGACGTTTTCTGGCGCGGCGGGCAGCGGCGCTGGGCATGTTGCTGCTCGCCGGCGGCTGGGCGCTGGTGGCGGGCGCACACAGCCTGGGCGCGGTGCTGCCGGGCCTGGTCGTGGCAGGCCTGGGCGGCGGCCTGGTCTTTCCCAACCTCAACGCCTGGCTCGCCGACGTGACGCCCGCCGCGTGGCGGGGCCGGGTCGTTGCGGGCATGAGCAGCGCCGTCTTCCTGGGGCAGTTTCTCAGCCCGCTGCTGCTCGCCGCCCCCGCCGCCCACCCGGCCCAGGGCTTCGTGTGGGGCGCGCTCGCCATCGGCGTGATCGGCGCGGCGCTGCTGGGCTTCAGCGCGTGGCCGGGGCGGGGCATGGCGGAGGCCACAGGCCAGAGCGGGTCAGGCAGCTAGGCCCCGGCCTGCTCCCCCAGCGCGGCGCGCAGGCGCTCCAGTGCGTCTTGCAGAATCTCCCGGCTGGTGGCGAAGTTCAGGCGGATCAAGCCCTGCACACCGGGCTTGAAGGCCTCGGGGGCAAAGGTGGGGCCGTCGTGCACGGCCACCCTGGCCTCTTCCAGCAGGAAGTTCTGAATGTTGCCGGCCTGCGGATGGGCGCGCAGGTCCAGCCACGCGAGGTAGGTGCTCTCGACCGGATGGAACCGGACCCACGGTAGGTGCTCGCGCAGGTAACCGGTCAGAAAGTCGCGGTTGGCACGCAGGTAGGCCACCGTGTCGGCCAGCCACGGACCGCCGCCTTGCAGGGCAGCCTGCCACATGGTCACGCTCAGGGCAGACTCGTGGCCCATCAGCCCCCCGGCGGCGGCCCGCACCCGCTTGACCAGTTCGGCGTCGTGGCCGATCATCGCGCCGATGCCCAGCCCGGCGGTGTTGAAGGCCTTGCACGGCCCGGTCAGCGTCAGGGTGAGGCCCCGCACCCGCGGGTCGGCGGCAAACGATTCAAAGGGCGCGTCTGTAAAACGCAGGTCGGCGTGCAGCTCGTCGCTCACCACGTACAGGTTGTGGCGCACGACCAGATCGCGCAGCCGCTCGAGCTCTTCGTGGGTCCACACCCGCCCGGTGGGGTTGTGGGGGTGACACAGCAGCAGCAGGTCGGTGTGGGCGGCGGCCGCCTCCAGCCCGTCCCAGTCGATGCGGTAGCCGTCCTCGGTGTCCAGCAGCTCCACGGCAGCCACCTCGCGCCCCTGCCCAGTGATGCTCAGGTGAAAGGGGTGGTACACCGGGGTCATGGTGAGCACCCGGTCGCCGGGCCGGGTCAGTGCGGCCACCGACGAATAGATGCCCGGCACCACGCCGGGCAGCAGGATGATGCCGCCCTCCGGCAGGTCGCTCAGGCCGTGGGTGGCGAGCTTGGCACGCAGCAGGGTGTGCAGCGTGGGATCGCCCATCAGCTGGTGGTAGCCCAACCCACGGTCCAGACGGCCATGCAACGCGGCCAGGATGGACGGCGCGACCGGAAAGTCCATGTCCGCGATCCACATAGGAATCACGTCCGGGCCGTAGGCGGTCCACTTCAGCGAGTCGGGGTGGCGCAGGGCCGCCCGGTCCAGGGAGTCACGGGAGGCCTCGGCCTCGGGCGGGCGGGTCGGCGGGGTCATGTCTGGCAGGATACGCCCGCCACGCCGGAGCGCGTAGACTGGCGGCGATGCTGGCGATCATAGGCGCGATGGATGAAGAGATTGAGTTGTTGCTGGCTGACCTGCAGGGCCGCGAGGACCTGGGTTTTCCCGGCGTGACCCTGCACCGGGGCGTGCTGGACGGCGTGGACGTGCTGCTCACGCGCGGCGGCATCGGCAAGGTAAATGCGGCGATGACCACCACGCAGCTGCTGAATGCCGGGGCCACACAGGTGATCTTTACCGGCGTGGCGGGCGGCGTTCACCCGGAGCTGCGGGTGGGCGACATCGTGGTGAGCACCGACTGCGTGCAGCACGACGTGGATGTCACGGCCCTGGGCTACGCGGTAGGCACGGTCCCCGGCGAGGCCCCCGCCTGGGCCGCCGATCCGGAGCTGCGGGCCGTGGCCCTGGCCTCTGCCCAGGTCATACCGAACGTGCGGGTGGTGGAGGGCCGGGTCGCCAGTGGCGATCAGTTCATCGCCTCGCCCGAGGGAGCCGCGCGGCTGCTCGGAACCTTCGGGGCCGCCTGCGCCGAGATGGAGGGCGCGGCCGTGGCGCAGGTGTGTGCCAAGGCCGGCGTGCCCTTCGTGGTCATCCGCAGCGTCAGCGACACGGCAGACGGCGGCGCGCAGGTGGATTACCGCGAGTTTATGCCCCGGGTCGCCCGCCACGCCAAGACGGTGGTGCGCGGCATGCTCGCGCGGCTTTCCACCGCCCCGTGACCGCGGCCGCCTCCATAACCGCCAGCCTCCCCGCTCCGGTGCGCTTTGTGCTGGGCCTGGGCATCCTGGTGGGGTTTGCCGCCGCCGGACAGGCGCTCGTGACCGTGACACGTCTGCCGCTGCCGGGTTCGGTGGTGGGGCTCGCGCTGCTGTGGGCGGCGCTGGGGCTGGGCGTGGTCCGGCTGCACTGGCTCTCAGACGCCGCCGACGGTCTGCTGGGCATTCTGGGCCTGCTGTTCGTGCCGGCCACGGTGGGATTTATCGGGTACCTGTCTGCCGGGGCGGCGTGGGGGCTGTGGCTGCTCGTGATGACGGCGGGCTTGCTGGTGGGCAGCGCCGTGGCCGGTCTGCTCGCCTCGCGGCTGCTGCGGCCCGGAGGCTGAGGCCATGGTCTGGATTGCCCTGACCCTGCTCGCCTTTGCGCTGGGCGTGGTGGTGCAGCTCCGCGCCCGCTCACCGCTTGCCAACCCCACCCTGCTCGCCACCCTGCTGGTGGCCGCCGCCCTGCTGCTGAGTGGAGTTCCGTACGCCACGTATCTGGGCCATGTCAAGCCGCTGACCTCGCTGCTCGCGCCGGCCATCGTGGCGCTGGCCGTTCCGCTGTACCGGCTGCGGGCCCTGCTCGCCCGGCAATGGCGCTCCCTGATTATTGGCGGTCTGAGCGGCACCCTGGCCGGGGTCGCCACCGACGCGCTGCTCTCGCGCGCCCTGAACCTCGGACAGGACGCCCAGCGCTCGCTGCTCACTGCCCCAGCGACCAGCCCGGTGGCCCTGCAGCTCGCGCAGTTCACGGGGGCCCCACCTGCGCTGGCCGCCACACTGGCCGTTCTGTCCGGGCTGGTCGGCGCGTTGCTGCTGCCGGGCTTTCTGAGCGTGATCGGCGTGAAACACCCGCTGGCGCGTGGACTCGCCATCGGCGCGGTCGCCCACGGGGTCGGCACCGCCCGCGCCCGCGAGGAGGGAGAGCTCACCGGCGCGGCAAGTTCGATTGGTATGGGCCTGGCGGCACTGATCGTGACCCTGACCGTGGCCGGACTGGGCAGCCGTTAGCCGGCGGGGGAAACATCCCCTCCCCCGGGCCCCGCATTTGACTCTGTGCGCCGCAGCCCCGATGCTGAGAGGCCGATGGCCCGCACCGTCAACCCCATTCAGGACCGCTCGCGCCGGGCGGCGCTGGAACGGGCAGCCTACCTCGCGCTGTACGAACGCGGCTACGCCGGGGTCACGCTGGCGAACATCGCCGCGCACGCCGGGGTCAGCCGGGGCACGCTGGTCTATCACTTCGGCAGCCGCGCCGGCCTGCTCGCCGCCGTGATGCGCCGCTTTACCCGGACCATCACGGCGGCAACCCGCCGCGCCCTGCGGCTGGCCGACACGCCCGCGGGCAAGCTGCAGGCCTTCGTGGACAACCAGTTCTACGGCGTCGAGAACACCCGGCGTTTTTACACCGTGTCGCTGGACTTTCTCGCCGCCGCCACCCGCGATCCGGCCCTGATGGCGGTGCAGCGAGACTTTCTGCGGCAGACGCTGGAACTGGACCTGGAACTGGCGCGGCTGGCCGGAAACGCGGGGGCCGAGACGCGGGCGCGGCAGCTGCGGGCGCTGGTGGAAGGCCTGAGCGTGCGCTTTCTGGCCGATCCCGCTCCCGACCTGACCGCCTACCGCGCCGACTGCCTGGCCGGATTGCGGGCCATTCTGGGCTGGGATTAGACCATCTGGCCGAGGCCCGGGCCGCCGGAAATGTGTCACGCTCCGACATGACCAGAGAATTGGACCACTACCCTTCCCGCGCAGCGCAGGCGCTCGTGCTGCTCCACGATAGAGAAATGCGCGGGTTTCTGGAGGTGTGGCGGCAGGCCGAGGCAGCGAATGTCTGCCTCCCCGCCACATCCAATCCGCACTATCAATCGCTGGAGCATCTGCTGTGGCACGTGCTGAACTCATCGGGGCAGTACTTGGTCAGGATGTGCGCGCATCTGGGGTTGCCCGATCCGCAGCCGGAGGCGGTTCCGGGGATCGAGGACCTGCAGTCACAGGCGGGGGCCTATCTGGAACGCCTGCTGCGCTGGTAGCGCGTGCCGCTGGCTGCCGTAGAGAACGCGGACATGGAACCGGCGGTCTACACGCCGGGGATGCACTACTGGATCGACGCCATGCTGGAACACGCGGTCATGCATCCCGTGCGCCACAGTTTTCAACTACGGGAACTGCTGGCAGCCGGGGCACAGGCCAGCTCAAGCACGGACTAAAGCCAGCGTCTCCAGCGCCGACGCGATCTGCCGCGCACCTTCTAACAGCCGGGGACCCGGGCGGCCCAGCCCACTTTCCGGCACGGCAACCACCGGCACGCCCAGCCCACGCGCCGTGATGACCTCCGGGCGCAGTTTCTTCGCTCCGCACCACGAACACACGATCAGGTCAGGGCGCGCGGCGCGGACCTCCTCCAGCGTCAGAGGTCGGCTGCGGCCCGCGTCGTCGGCCAGAGCGTTGACCGCCCCCAGCATGGACAGCAGTTCCGTGACCCACGAGTCGCGCGTGGCCGCAATGATCGGGCGGGGCCACCACTCCACCAGCACGCGCGGCGGGCGGGAGCGCTGCACACGCAGTTGCCGAAGATCGTCCGCCAGCCGCGCGGCCACCTCCTGCCCCCGCTGCTCGAGCCCGATGGCCCCTCCGACGCGGCGGATGTCGTCCAGCGTCTCCCGCACCGTCACCGGGTCAAGGACCAGCGTGGGCAGGCCGCGTGCGTGCAGGTCCTCCACGATGCGCTCCATGCCCGGCACGCTCAGGCTGGCGAGGACCAGATCGGGCCTCGAAGCGGCCACCGCATCCAGATCAATGTTCAGGTCCGGCCCCACCCGGCAGGCCCGCTCCAGCCCCGGCGCGTCGCTGTGCGAGTCGGCAGCCACCACCCGGTCTGCCGCTCCCAGCGCCGCGAGGATGTCCGAGTTGCTCGACGCCAGCGAGGCCAGCCGGAGGGAAGCAGGAGTCATGGAAACAGTCTATCAGCGGCACTTTCCCGGAGTTCCGTCCAGGGGTTCTGAACCGTCCAGCGCGGTCAAAAGCCCCCTGACCGTGTGGTAAGCTCGGCCCATGAAGAACACGTTCGCCGTCACCATGACGTTGCTGCTGGCCCTGACGCTGGGCGGCTCTTATGCAGGCTACCGGCTGGCCACCACACCGCATGAAGGCGCTCATGAGGAGGCGACGCACGACAACGCCCAGGTGCCCCCCGAGGAAGCCCCCAGCGCCAATGTGGCCGCCACCGGGGCGGCGGGCGCTCCCGGCGCCCTGGGTGACGTCAAACCCAACGAGGCGGGCGGCACCACCAGCGGCCCGAACGGCGCGGTCGCGCGGCCCGGCGGCGCCCTGAGCGGCGAGGGCGTGCCTGCCGGAAGCACCGAGGGCACCGCCACCGAACCCGACACCCGCAGCAACGAGCAGAGTGCCACCGGCAACCCGCCCGCCGCCACGGCGGTGGCCGCCGAGACCCAGGGCGACACCTCGGCAGGGGCCGAGCTGTACGCGGGCAGCTGCGCGGGCTGCCACGGAGCCAATGCCCAGGGCAACATCGGGCCCTCCCTGGTCATGGCCGATGGCCCCAAAGCGTGGACTCTGGCGCAGTTCACCACCGTGCTGCGCGAGGGCAAGCTGCCCGAGGGCCGCGAGCTGAACGCCACCATGCCGCGCTTCTCGGACGCTCAGCTCACCGACTCGGACATCGGCAACATCTTTGCCTACGTGAAGGGTCTGAACTAGGGTGTGTCCGCAAACCCTGGAGGCAGTGTAAAAATGACGTGTGGTTCGGCGTTACGAGTTGACCGATGAGCAGTGGA